>JAZOCZ010000001.1:0-6934 GCA_045596755.1 Eubacteriales bacterium
CGCCAAGGGGAATTATTTTCAATCTGCTTTTTTTAGCTTTAGCCATAATTCTCTGAAATCATCTCCTTTGTTTTTTCTATGTAAAAGCCGTCTTTAACATTATACGCATAAAACGTATTCTTCTATTCTTTTTTATAAAAATTTATGACGGCAGAAAACAATTCACAATATTCCATATTAAATATATATCCATATTTAATATAGCACAACATAGCACATTTGTCAAGTTTATTATGTCAACGTGCAGAGTTTACGACAAAAAAATCTCCCCCAATTTTCGAGGGAGATTTTGGTTTATTCAGTTTTCAAAATTTGTTTTTCAAGATATGAATCCGCTTCATTTCTGTTTTTAAAAACGTATATTTCTTTATCCTTATATTTTTCCAATAGCTCAAGGATTTTCGGACGGGAGTCAGCACCAAATTTTTTTATAAAATCCAAGAATTCTTCGTCATCCTCTATTTCTATCCATGGCATATCGGGGCGTTTTTTGCCTTTTCGCTCCATAACTCCCGAAAGACAGATTTCAGTTTCATAATCAAGGAAAAATACCGTGTCACATTCTTCCATTCGTTTTTCCATGGTGGAAAAATAGTTTCCGTCAATTATCCATGAATCCTTTTTCAAAACAGCGTCAAGCCTTGATTGAAATATATCTTTTTCTACGGTTGTTCTGTCCTCATTCCAATTCATCATATCAAGATAATAAAGCGGGATATTCGTCACCTTTTCAAGCTTTCTCGAAAATGTGCTTTTTCCACTCCCAGGACATCCGATTACAATTATTTTTTTCATCACATCAAGCTCCGAAAACCTCAAATCCTTTTCACTTTTCTCCAAAGTTCTAAAACACGGCAGACCGCAAAAACGGTCTGCCGTAATAAAATTATGCGTAAATATCAATAATTCCAAGGAAGTGGGATTTGAGCTGCATATAGTCAGTTCCATCAATGCTTCCAGAGCGGTCAACATCTGCAGCTGTGAAATACACACCTTCAAGATTCATAGTCTTAAGGAAGTACTGCTTGATTCTGAGATAGTCTGTAGCGGTAAGCTCTCCATCGCCATCAACGTCTCCGAGAACGATTACAACTGCAGTTTCTTCTGTATCGGAAGCAGAAACAACGTATCCCGTTCCAACGAAGTCGGATGATTCAACTTCTTCCCCTTCTGCATTTACAACCTTAACGTTTTCGTTTTTGAAGTTAAGTGCAAAATCTTCAACAGTAGTGGGAGCTTTAATACCACCTACGATAAAGGATTCAAGAGTATAAGTGCTTTCGCCTGTAAGTTCAAGATTTACAACGGGAGGTTCTACAATAGGAGGCTCTACAACAGGAGGTTCTTCCTCTCCCTCACGAACAATTCTGAACTGCTGTTGGGGGTTAGTCTCACCGAACAAATATATCTGAACGTTATTAGTTTCAGCATAAACGTCAAGAACTCTATCGTTTTTGCAATGAACAGGGGCAATATAATAATTTCCGTTAACGTCATAGAAATAAAATCTCTGACAATCGAATCCATTATCGTCCCAAATCATAATGTTTGTTCCGTCATCGCTTCTCATAGAGTCAGTATCAAGACATCTGTTATCAAGATGGTTTATAAGCTTATATTCGTTTTTAAGACCTGTTTTAACAAAAGTCCACGTCTGTGCATCACCGAAATCTGCTTCTGCAGCGATAACGTTGGATTCTCCTGTGTTCGTAAGAGCCAAACCTGTGGGAATATGAACGATGGAAGCAACGAAATCTGTACCCATATCAACGGGATAGAAGCGACCGTCAAGCATATAATTGGGAGTTGAAAATGCAAGAGACTCAATAAGTCCGTTGGCGATATTGGAAGCAAGCTCGTCAAAATAAGTATCAAAAACAGCGTTATCGTCGGGATTGCTTATGAAAAGGGTTTCAACAAGAATAGAGTTTGTTAAAGTTTCACGCAAAACAACGTAGTTTGCTGTTTTAGTTCCTCTGTTTGTAATCGCAGCAGGTGTTTTCATTATGTTTTCAAGAACTTTAGCTGCAATACGACCTGATTCCGAATCCGGGGAAAGGGATTCATGATAATAAACTTCAACGCCCGTTGCAGTAGGTTTATCAAAGGAATTTCTGTGCAAGCTGCAGAAAATCTTATAATTACCTGAGTTTGCTATAAGAGGACGGTCATGAAGTTCAACGGTTTTGTCTGTAATTCTTGTGTAAGCAACAGTTTTTCCCTGTGCTTCAAGATACTCACCAACCTTTAATGCTAATCTGAGGTTATCATCATCTTCTTCACGACGAGCACCGTTTTCATCAGCAGGGCCCATTGCACCGGGGTCTTCACCGCCATGACCCGGGTCAAGAATAATGTCTGCTTCTGTAACTATCGATCCGTCAGCAGCATAAGCCTCATATGCGGCACTTGCTGTGAAAGGAATAGAAGCAATTACAGATACGCAAAATACCAAAGAAAGAACTGCGGATAAAATCTGTCTGCTTGTTGTTTTTTTCATGTCAGTCTCCTTAAATTTTGTTATTTTTTTATTGCGTTTTTTATATATTATCACAATTTTTTTCTTTTGTCAATCTTTTCTACACATATAATAATTCTCTTTTGTAGAAATGTCAATAATCGGTTACACTTTAAAGCCATCGCCGCAGGATATCCTGCGGCGGCTTTGATTATATGCCTATTATCAATTTAAGCAATTATGATCTTCTTATTTTTTTGAAAACCACTATAGCCGAAAGGGAGATAACTGCGAGAATAACAAACACAACGATACCTGCATCACCGGGGGTTGCAGGAGCATCTGAGGAAGTTTCATCCGACGGCTTCGAAGGCTCTTCAGATGAGGATTCTTCAGGCAAAGGCTCTTCGGATGAGGATTCTTCGGATGAGGATTCTTCAGGCAAAGGCTGTTCTGATGAGGGTTCTTCCTCTTCACCTGGAACAACAATCGCAAATTGCTGTTGAGGGTTATTTGCTATATATTCATATATCTGAACATTATTTGTTTCTGAATAAACGTCAAGAATTCTATCGTTCGTGCAGTGAACAGGTCTGATGCAGTAAGAACCATCAACTTCATAGAAATAATATCTCTGGCAATCAAGTCCGTTATCGTCCCAAATCATAACGTTAGTTGCATTTTCCGTTTTTGCGGAGTCAATATCGAGACATCTGTTATCAAGATGGTTTACAAGCTTGTATGCGTTTTTGGAATTGGTTTTAACAAAGGTCCAAAGCTGAGCATCGCTGAATACTGCTTCTTCAGCAACAACGTTTGAAAGACCTGTGTTCGTAAGTGCCAAGCCTGTGGGTTTGTGAATAATGGCTGCGACGATTCCGTCTCCTACGTCAACAGGAGGGTAACGGTCGGCAAGCATAGCGTCAGGGTCCGTAACGACTGTTCCGCCGGTGGCATAAGCAACGTTAGATTCGTTTGCCGAAAAAAAAGCAAAAGCGATTGCAGATACGAAAAATACCAAGGTAAGTACAACAGCTAAGATCTGTTTTCTCATTTTTTTGTTCATTTTGGTCTCCTTTGTGCATTATTTTTATTTTTTTATATATTATCACAATTTTTTTCTTTTGTCAATCTTTTCCCGTCACATAATAATCATTTTTTTTAAAAAGCTATTGCAATTTGGAACAAAATATGATACAATGCTGAAAGAGTCGAGATTCAAAGCATGGCCGCACTAACTGGGGAGGTAGCGGTGCCTTGTTACCTGCAATCCGCTGTAGCAGGGGTGAATGCTTCTTTGAGGGCCTGGCTGTGTGGCTGCGCCTATTCCGAAGATGTTGAAGAACGGGTCTTGCGCGATCAAAAGCTGTGAACCATGTCAGGTGGGGGACCAAGCAGCATTAAACAGTGTCTTTGATGTGTTGTGAGGTTGCCTGTTTGGAGTTGGAAGATAGGTTTCCGCGCGTGGCTTCGGTTCGATGGAAGCTGTGCGGTCATGCTTTGAACCTCGGCTCTTTGTTTTTAATTTTTTTCTGTCGGGTGAAAATATGTATCAGGCTTTATACCGAAAGTGGCGTCCGTCAACCTTTGACGAAATGTGCGGACAGACACATATTATCGATATATTGAAGAGACAATGCAAAACGGATAAGATATCCCATGCATACCTTTTTTGCGGAACAAGAGGAACGGGCAAAACCTCTGCGGCAAAAATTCTTGCAAAGGCGGCAAACTGCTTATCTCCCATAGACGGTAACCCTTGCGGTGAATGTGAAAACTGCAAAGCTGTCTCCAAGGGAAATGCAACGGATATTCTGGAAATCGATGCTGCAAGCAATAACGGTGTCGACAATATCCGTGACCTCAGAGACGAGGTTTTATATCCACCTGCATACTTAAAAAAGCGTGTGTACATCATAGACGAGGTTCATATGCTCTCGTCAGGTGCGTTCAACGCCTTGCTCAAAACCTTGGAAGAACCGCCTGAATACGTTATTTTCATTCTCGCAACAACGGAATTGCATAAAATTCCCCCAACAATTCTTTCAAGATGCCAAAGATTCGAATTCAGAAATATATCTTCAGATGAAATAAAAAACCGCCTTCTTTTCGTAGCCAAGGAAGAAAACATCTCTCTTTCGGAAAAAGCGGCAAAGCTTATTGCAAATTTGGCTGACGGTGCAATGCGTGACGGGTTAAGCCTTTTGGAAAGCTGTGTTTCCGCAAATGCAGGCGGTGAAATAACAGAAGAATCTGTAACAAATCTTTTAGGAATAACGGAAAACGAAACGGGACTTTCCCTTTTCGAAGCTATACGTGAAAACAACGTTGCAAGAGCCGTTGAAATAATCGACGAGGTTAATGCTTCTGCCGTTGATCTTGTAACCTTCCTCGAAGACCTCTCTTATCTCACAAGAGATATGATTGTAACAAAGCTTGGAACGTCAGGCTCTCTTAACGAAAGATTTGTCTATTCTGAAGACGGTGAAAAAAGGCTCAAAGCATTAGCCGAAGGCTTCTCCGCTGAAACTCTTTTCCGATACGCAGAGATATTGGACAACGCCCAAAGCAAAATATCAAGGCTTGCCATAAACAAACGGCTTATGGCTGAAATGGCTGTTATTAAGCTTTGCACGCCTACACCGTCGGGAAATAGCGGAAGCTCTGCAATGGATAATTCGGTTTTTGAAAGAATCGATAGATTGGAAACCAAAATTTCTGCATTGGAAAAAGCACTCGCTTCTTCCCCTGCCCCTATAAGACATACAACTCCCGCCCCCGCAAAACCCGAACCCGCAAATCCCGCTCCAAAGAAGTCGGAAAGTTCAACAGGCGTATCGGGTATTCCGTACAGCGACCTTTTAGACTTTTTAAAGGATTAAAATACATCTAACAAGAAAGGATTTTCAATATGAAAGCAAGATTTCCACAATGAATGGGCGGTGGCCCTCAGAATATGAACCACGTTATCCGTCAGGCACAGAAAATGCGTGAAGATGCAGAAGCCTTGCAGGCTGACCTTGACGAAAGAGAATATGAAGTTTCCGCAGGCGGCGGAATGGTAACTGTTAAAATTAAAGGCACAAAAGAAATTTTGGATATCGCTATTTCCCCCGACGTTATTGATCCAGAAGATCCCGAAACTCTTCAGGATATCCTTGTTGCCGCTATGAACGAAGCCATTCGCAAGGTTGAGGACACCAACTCTGCTGAAATGGAAAAAATCACAGGATCGCTTAGTATACCCGGTCTGTTTTAATTTGGAATTCGGAGCAATATTGTAAAGCACGACTTTTAAGGTTGAACTACAAGTTATTGTTTTTTTCCTATTCCGCATTCATAATTCCGCATTCATATAAAGGTAGGTATACCATGTCTCTTACTCCATCACTCGAACGTTTGGCAGGCGCAATTGCTTCTTTCCCAGGGATAGGAAGGAAAAGTGCTTCAAGAATAGCTTACCACATATTGAATATGACGGATAAGGAAGCGTCAGAGCTGATAAACGCCATAAACAATGCAAGGGAATCAATATCACGTTGCAGCAAATGTCAAAACCTGAGCGAAACGGAAATCTGCCCTATATGTTCAGACAGCCGACGTGACGTTACTACGATTTGTGTAGTTGAGGATGCAAAGGCAGCTGAAGTCATTGAGTCACTGCATGAATACAAAGGACTTTACCACGTTTTACACGGTGTAATCTCTCCTCTTGACGACATAGGGCCCGACGATATAGCCATAACGGAGCTTCTTGCCCGCATCGACGGTTCTGTTAAGGAGGTTATTCTGGCAACAAACCCAAGCACAGAGGGCGAAGCCACCGCAATGTATATAAAAATGCTTCTCTCACCATTTGGAGTAAAAGTTACCCGCCTTGCATATGGACTTCCCGTGGGAGCTTCCCTCGAATTTGCCGACAGCGTAACGTTGCTTCGGGCATTGGAAGGCAGAAGCGATATATAATCAAATAAAAATCATACAGCCTGTATCTCAAGCTAACGAGATACAGGCTCCTTTTCTTTCATTTTTAACTGGGGTCTTTTTAAAAAAAGACCCCAGACCCCAAAAACTTTAATTACTATCGCACTAAATGATTAAGACAACACAAAAGTACAATTTTTCTGAATTGGGATAATATTAAAATCATGAGAAGCTACATCCCCATGAACCTAAAAACCCTTCCGCGTTTACGGAAGGGCTTTCGGGTAAAAAGAAAGGAAAAAATGAAAACAACACAAAACTTTCGCCTTGTGTAGAGGAAGTCGGAAATTTTTAATACATTTTGCATATATTTAATTATTTCTTAAAAATATTATATACTCTGTTTGTGAATTTGTCAACCCCTAAAAAATATTTTTTTAATTTTTTGTTTTTTAGTTTTGTATGTAGTTTGAAACATTCGTTTCATTTCCGAAACACTTTCTCAAATGGACCGCTAGACACGGGGACAGGGTTGAAAACCTGCTTCTCTGT
>JAZOCZ010000002.1:0-4609 GCA_045596755.1 Eubacteriales bacterium
ATGATTTGAAGGATTGCAAGGACCTTGCAGGCGTTTCCTTTGAACAGCTTGGAGATTATATTGGCTGTGGCACTGCAAAGCTTGAAGGGAGCGTGCTCACAATAGGACCTCAAACAAGCGTTATTGTAAAATAAAACGCAAGAAAAGAACATTGTTAAAAAATAGCAAACAAAAAACGTCAAAATACACAAAAAAAATCAAAATTTAAAAAGGGTATTGACAAAAATCATAAACAATGATATAATTATCAAACACAAATGTGCTACTCGGTAAGTCTTACCGAATGGCATAAATCAAACAATTTTATAAGGAGGTTTACTTCATGAAAATGAGTAAAATCTTATCACTCGTTTTGGCAGTTCTCATGCTCGTAGCTTGCCTTGCTTCATGTACAGGCGGCGACGAAAGCGAAGCTTCAAAGAATGCTTCCACTGCTGACACATCCAAAGACACATCCAAAGATGATTCTGCAGAATCTTCCGTAGACATGGGTGCGGCTCTCGCAGGAACTTACGATATTACATTGTGGGTTTCCGAAAAAGAAGGCGTTGCTGATCTTACAAAAGACCAGATCAAAGCTTTCATGGAAGCATATCCTGGCATCGTTATCAACGCTCAGGTTGAAGGCGTTGCAGAATCCAATGCAGGTTCCCAGGTTGTTGCAGACGTAGCATCCGCTCCTGACATCTTCTGCTTTGCTCAGGACCAGCTCGCTCGTCTCGTTCAGGCAGCTGCTCTCGCAGAACCCGGTGAAAAAGCAAAAGAAGTTATCAAAAATGGTAACGACACTGGTTCCGTTAACGCTGCAACTGTTGGTGGTGTTATCTATGCATACCCCCTCACAAGCGACAACGGTTACTACATGTACTACGACAAGAGCATCATCTCTGAAGAAGATGCAAAATCCTTGGAAAAGCTCATCGCTGCTTGCGAAGCAAACGAAGTTAAATTCCGTTACAACCTTGAAGACTCTTGGTACACAGCATCCTTCTTCTTTGCAACAGGTTGCAAATCCGACTGGGCAATGAACGAAGCAGGCGAATTTATCAGAGTTGATGATACATTCAACTCTGCAGAAGGCCTTATCGCAATGAAAGGTATGCAGAAACTCGCTCAGTCCAAAGCATATGACAGCAAAGCTGATGTCTTCACAGATGCAGGCGTAGTTGTTACAGGTATCTGGAATGCTGAAGCAGCAGCAGCTCACTTCGGTGAAAATCTTGCAGCAGCAGCTCTTCCTTCCTTCGAAGTAGACGGCAAATCCTACCAGCTCGGTTCTTTCTCCGGCTACAAACTCATGGGCGTTAAACCCCAGACAGACGCTAAAAAAGGCGCAGTTCTTTCCCTTCTTGCTCAGTACCTCACAAACGAAAAATGCCAATCAGAAAGATACGAAAAATTCCAGTGGGGTCCTTCCAACAAAGCAGCTCAGGAAACAGATGCTGTTAAATCCAACATTTCTCTCATCGCTCTCAACGCTCAGAACCAGTTCGCAATTCCTCAGGGTCAGATCCACGGCTCTTGGTGGGATATCGCAAAAGTTCTCGGTGCAGACGCAAAAGCAGCAACATCCGATGATGACCTCCAGAAAGCTCTCAACAACTACAAAGCAGCTGTTGACAAATTGTTCACCATGACAGACGCACAGAAAGAAGCATGGGGCGTTATCGGTAACATCTGTGGCAGCAACTGGGATACAGACTTTGCTATGGAAAAGAAATCCGATACAACTTGGGAATCCGCAGTTCTCGAACTCAAAGCAGGCGATCAATTCAAGGTTCGTCAAGGCGCATCCTGGGATGTTAACTTCGGTCAGACATTCAACGGCGCAAACATCGAAGTTGAAGCAGACGGCAAATACATCGTTAAACTCACATGGAACGGTGGAGAAGACGGTTCTGTTGAACTCGTTAAAGCTGAATAATAATTGATTTATCGGGACACGGTGAGCCGAAAGGCTCACCAATCCCTTAAAGTAAAGGCATTGTGAGCCGACATATCTTGACAACAAATGTCTTGAATATCGACTGACAATGCCTTTTTTGAATTTATCAGGAGGAGGAGTAGTATAAACTGGGTTTATATTTTTGCTGTATTTGCTTATGAATAGACTGACAGATTTAGAATATTTGAAACTGAATAAATTTCAGGCTTTGATATATAAACTTAAATTGTTTTTCTTTGCAATTCCTGCATGGTTTGCAAAACTCGGCAAAGGCATTTTGCAATTCTTCAAGAACTGCGGACTTGCTATAAAGAACGAAGTTCTTGATATTATAACAACGTTTACAAAAGGAAACTGGGCAGTAAAGCTTTCTTTCCTTATCTTTGGTTTCGGAAACATCTACTACGGACAGATATTGAGAGGTCTTTTCTTCTTTCTGTTCGAGGTGATATTTATTGGATATATGATAATCCCAAGCGGCGGACTTCATTGGATTGGAAAAACCAACTTTTTTCAAACAGGTGAAACCGTCGGTACAGTACAGGGAAGTTTAAAATACGATCCCATATTTGATACGAAATATTGGGTTCCGGGTGATGACTCTGTAAAGGTTTTGCTTTACGGCCTTCTTTCAATTATCTTTATAATTGCCTTTATTTATACTTGGAGACTTCAGGTAAAACAATGCCGCATTTGCATGAATATAACGGCAAGTGGTAAAAAAGTCAGATCGGGAAAAGATGATATGAAATCCCTTCTCGATGACCAGTTCCACAAAACGCTTTTATCTCTTCCCATTGCAGGTATTCTTATTTTCACTGTTCTTCCCATTATTTACATGGTGCTTATCGCTTTCACAAGCTATGATGCAAAACATGACGGATATTCAAACCTTTTCTCATGGGTAGGTCTTGAAAACTTCAACGCGATTCTCGACTTTGGAAACGGCGGATTAGGTCTTGCATTCGGTGAAATACTTTCATGGACTCTTATGTGGTCATTCTTTGCAACCTTTACCAACTATTTCCTTGGAATGTTCGTTGCTATTATGATCAACAAAAAAGGTATCAAGCTCAAAAAGTTCTGGAGAACAGTTTTGGTTATGACCATCGCTATTCCCCAGTTCGTTTCTCTGCTTTACGTTGCAAGACTTTTCGATGCAACGGGTATTGTTGGCAAATTATTGCTTGAATGGAATCTTATTCCACAATCAATGATTGATGCAAACAACTTGTCTCTCTGGTCCGACCCAACGTCTGCAAAGATACTTCTTGTTATCATTAACATTTGGATAGGTATTCCTTACATGATGCTTATGGCGACGGGTATTCTTATGAATATTCCCGATGATCTTTATGAATCTGCAAAGATTGACGGTGCAAGCGTTTATCAGCAGTACATGAAGATAACTCTCCCCTACATGCTTTTCGTAACCGGACCTTATCTTCTTACAAGCTTTGTAAATAACCTTAACAACTTCAACGTTATTTACCTTCTGACAAACGGCAACCCCATCAATACACAAGTTGGAAACGCAGGCGGTGTTTCCGTAGGTTCTACTGACTTGCTTATTACGTGGCTCTATAAGATGACTCTGAACAGTGGTGATTCTCTGTATTATATGGCTTCCATCGTAGGTATTTTGGTATTCCTTGTAGTTGCTATACTGTCGCTTATCGTTTATAACGTTATTCCCTCAACAAAGAATGAGGAGGATTTCAAATAATGAATAAAACTGACAACAAAATCAAGAAAACAGGACTTGGCGCAAAAGCAAGTAAAAGATTGAGCAACACTGTAATATACATAATTCTTTCCGTTATAACGGTTATATGGCTTTTCCCCTTCTTCGGTATCCTTCTTGAATCCTTCCGTATTGAAAAGACAAGTCAGGTAAGTTACCTTTGGCCAAAAGAATTCGGATTTGATAATTATATAAAACTTTACAAAGATACCGACTTCTTTAAATGGTTTATCAACACGGGTATTATGGGAATCTTTACCGCAATTTTCCAGACATTTTTTATTCTTATGATGAGCTATGCTCTCTCAAGACTCAGATTCAAAGGAAGAAAGTTCCTTATGAATTTCATGCTCGTTCTTGGAATGTTCCCGGGATTCTTAACAATGATTCTTATTTACAAGGTATTTTACGAATTAGGACTGACAATGGAAATGGCTCCCGTTGGACTTATCATTGTATATTGTGCAAGCTCCGCTATGGGATATTACGTTTCCAAAGGTTTCTTTGACACTATTCCAAAAAGCCTTGATGAAGCTGCCCGCGTTGACGGTGCAACGCGTTTTCAGGTTTTCTATAAAGTTATAATGCCTCTTTCCAAGCCTATCATAATATATACTATTCTCTTGGGCTTTATGGCTCCCTGGGGCGATTTCATGCTCGCTTCCTACCTTATCCACGAAAACAGCGCAGGTATGAACGTTGCCGTTGGTATGTATGAATGGATTTCCAAAACAAATTTGAACACACATTGCACCATGTTCTGTGCCGCAGGCGTTGTGGTAGCTGTTCCCGTAACGACAGTATTCCTTTGCTTACAGAAATACTACGTTGAAGGTGTAACAGGCGGAGCAGTAAAAGGATAATTGATAATAGGAGATTATTATGGCACAAGTAAAATTAACTAACGTAAAAAAAATATA
>JAZOCZ010000003.1:0-2398 GCA_045596755.1 Eubacteriales bacterium
AAACTTATAAAAGAAAGATACGGCACGGTTTACGAAAACGACCCTCCCGAAGATACCCGTGTTTACGAGATGCTTGGAAGCGGAGATTCAAGCGGTGTTTTCCAGCTTGAAAGTTTGGGAATGAAAGACCTCCTCAAAAAGCTCGAACCATCAACCATGGACGGACTTACAGACCTCATTTCATTATACAGACCAGGTCCGAAGGTATATATCGATTTGTATATCAAAGGAAAGAAAGATCCTTCCTCAGTTTCATACCCCTTCGAAAAAGCAAAAGCCTGTCTTGAATCCACATACGGATGCCCCATATATCAGGAGCAGATAATGCGTTTATGCCGTGACGCCGCAGGATTCACCATGGGGCACGCCGATACAGTAAGACGAGCCATGGCAAAAAAAGATACAGCCAAGATGCTTTCGGAAAAGGAAGCGTTTGTAAAAGGCTGTGAAGGGAACGGAATTGATAAAGAAAAAGCCTCTGCGCTCTTTGATCAGATAAGTTCTTTTGCAAAGTACGCTTTCAATAAAAGTCACGCTGTGGCATACGCAAAACTTGCCTATGAAACGGCATACCTCAAACGAATATACCCAAGAGAATATTTTTCCGCAAGGCTTGACAGCGTAGAGGGGCAATTCAATAAAATATACGAATATTCGACAGAACTTAGAAAATCAGGGTTTAATATTCTTCCACCCTCCGTCAACCGTTCAGATTCCTGCTTTTCCCCTTGTGACGAAGGAATTATTTATGGTATTTCTTCAATTAAAGGTGTAGGAATTGCCGTTGCGGACAAAATAATAAAGGAACGAAAAAAAGGCGGGGATTTCACATCAGCAGATGATTTTATTTCAAGGATAGGAAACAACATAGGAACTACTGCCGCAATAGCACTCGTAAAATCAGGTGCGCTTGACTGCTTTGGCGAAAACAGAGCAACCCTTGTAAATCTTTGCGAAGACACAGTTTCCGCAGGTGCGTTTTCGAAGGTGAACGATGATCAGATAACGTTTTCTTTCGATTCACCCGCGCTTCTCAATTATCCGAGGAGGAAAGCCGAAGAGTACCCGGAAACAGATCTTCGGATTTTTGAAAAAGAATATACAGGCGTGGATTTTCATTTTGCTTTGAAGGCAAAAAACGGCGAAAAGAAATACGCATTATACATAAAACTCACCGAAAACAACAGAAACGATTTCCCTTTGGTGAGAGAAAAATTTTCTTCAAACCCAAAGGATTGCGTTGTAAGGATCTACGATGAAGTTTCCGGAAAGACGGCAGAGCTGAAAGAGGAATTTTTCAGAAATTCAGAAAACAATCTGTCAGATGTCAGGAATATAATGGGTTCATGCAACGTAAAGTTGAAGACCTTGGAAAGGAACGACAAATGAACAAGAAAAAGAGCAATAAAAAAACGACGGACAAAAAGATGAAAAATTTCAGACTGAAAATAGTCAAAGGTACGTTGGCATATCCCTTGCAGATTATCCTTTTTGTGCTGTACAAGCTGATGACTTACGTTGTCAACATATTTTTCACTCTTCTTATGATTGGTATAGTTACGGGTATCGCCGTATGTGCCGCTTTGGTTATGTACGTCAGCGAATACGTTGATGCGGAATATACGGGACTTGATAACCTTCAATTTGAAAGCAGTCTTTCCACGTCCATTTATTATATTGACAAAATGGGCAACGAGGTTGAACTCGAAGGCGACAGACTTCACGGAACGGAAAACAGACTTTGGGCGGATTACGAGGAAATCAAATCCTCTCCCTATCTCGCCAGCGCATTTATTGCCGTTGAGGACAAACGTTTCTTTGAGCATAACGGTGTTGATATAAGAAGGACGGGTAATGCTTTTTTGAACTTCATTTCTCCGTCGGGGGACAATTCGGGCGGTTCAACAATAACTCAACAGCTTATCAAAAACGCATCGGGCGACGATGAAAAGACCGTTGAAAGAAAAGTTCAGGAAATCCTTCGTGCCTTGAACGTTGAAAAGAAATATTCGAAACAAGAAATTCTTGAAATGTACCTTAATACCATTTATATGTCTCAGAGAACAAACGGTGTAAAGGCGGCGGCTCAGGAATATTTCGGAAAAGAACTTAAAGACCTCACGCTTGTTGAATGTGCCGCTCTTGCTTCCATTCCCAAATCTCCCACAAAATATGACCCTTTAAGAAACCCGGGTCATAACAGAGACAGAAGAAATCTCGTTTTGAAACTCATGTGGGAGCAGGGATATATATCCGAAGAACAGTATCTTGAGGCTAAAGACACCCCTCTCGTTCTGAAAAGTTCAACAGATGAGGATTACGAAGAAACCATTCATTCATACTACATTGATGCGGTTATTGCCAGGGTTATAGAAGATCTTATGGGAGAATACGATTA
>JAZOCZ010000004.1:0-6527 GCA_045596755.1 Eubacteriales bacterium
ATTATTTAGTATAATCTCTGCTGTAAAGTTTTTTTCTTTACACCTTTTGCGAATAAAACGAATTCTTGAATATATAGCTGTAAATATTACGGATGAATTTTATGAAAAATACTGAGGACAGATTTGTCAAGGTCAGTTTGCTTTTGGATTATTACGAAAGCGTTTTATCAAAAAAGCAATTTGATGCCTTGGATATGTATTACAATAAGGATATGTCGTTGTCTGAAATAGGCGAATCGTTGGGAATAACCCGTCAAGGTGTTTATGAGATTCTTAAAAGAGGCGAAGAAAAACTTTTTGATTTGGAAGAGAAACTTCATTGCCATGAATTGACGGTCGCTTGCGATGGTCTTCGTAAGGCGTTGATACGTGTAACGGCTTTCGAAAAATCAGAAAAGAAAGAAGATGCCTTTGAAACCGCCGCTCATGCGTTGGAAAAATACGGTTCGAAATTAAAGACAACTGATGAGGAAACGTAACTATTTACAAATAAGGAGTTTTATTGATGTTTCAAAGTCTTACAGATAAACTTTCAAACGCCTTTAAGTTTTTCAAGGGAAAAGGAAGACTTACGGAAAGCGACGTTAAAGTGGGAATGCGCGAAATCAAACTCGCCCTTCTCGAAGCAGACGTCAACTTTAAGGTTGTTAAAGAATTTATAAAAAAAGTTTCTGAACGATGCGTTGGTGCAGACGTTATGGAAAGCCTTCTCCCCGCACAGCAGATAGTTAAAATCGTCAATGAAGAAATGATTGCTTTGATGGGGAGTGAAAATTCAAAACTTGAAATAAGCTCTGCTCCGCCAACGGTTATCCTTATGTGCGGACTTCAGGGCTCGGGTAAAACGACTCATTGTGCAAAACTTGCGGCAATGTATAAAAATAAGGGTAAAAACCCCTTGCTTGTTGCTTGTGACATATATAGACCTGCCGCTATAAAGCAACTTCAGATAATGGGTGAAAAAGCAAAAGTACCCGTTTTTGACCGTGGAACGCAAAATCCTGTTATTACAGCAAGGGAAGCTTTGGCTTATGCTAAAAAGTATGGCTATGATATGGTTTTCCTCGATACTGCAGGTAGACTTCACATTGATGAAGAATTGATGGAAGAATTGAAAAATATCAAAGCCGAAGCTAATCCAACGGAAATCCTCCTTGTCGTTGATGCGATGACAGGTCAGGATGCTGTTAATATTGCTGAAAGTTTCAATAATTTGCTTGATATCACAGGTGTAGTTCTGACGAAGACCGATGGCGATACGAGAGGTGGTGCAGCTTTATCCGTCAGATACGTAACTGGAAAGCCAATTAAATTCATGGGCACGGGCGAAAAACTTGAAAATATTGAGCCTTTCCATCCCGATAGAGTCGCCTCCCGAATTCTTGGAATGGGTGACGTGCTTTCTCTCATTGAAAAAGCAGAAGCCGCAATAGATGAAAAGAAAGCAATTGAACTGGAAAAGAAAATAAGACAATCAACGTTTACACTTGAAGATTTTCTTGACCAATTCCAGCAGATAAAGAAAATGGGATCTCTTGAATCAATTCTTGGAATGCTCCCAGGTGTCAAACCGAGTCAGCTTAAAGATGCAAAAATTGATGAAAAAGCAGTGGCTCATATGGAAGCTATCATAAAATCCATGACACCAAGAGAGAGAGTAAAACCCGACATAATAAATTCTTCAAGAAAAAAACGTATTGCCGCAGGTAGCGGAAGAAGCGTTGAAGAAGTAAACAGATTGCTTAAGCAATTCGATCAGACAAAACAACTGATGAAACAATTTACCTCAAATAAAGGTAAAAAAAGATTCAGAATGCCCTTTTAAAAATAAAAAAATAAAAATATAAAAAATTAAACATTTTTCGGAGGAAAGAAAAAATGGTAAAAATCAGACTTAGAAGAATTGGCGCAAAAAAAGCTCCCGCATATCGTATCGTTGTTGCGGACTCACGTTTCTCAAGAGACGGAAGATTTATTGAAGAAATCGGTTTCTACAACCCTATGACCGAACCTGCAGAAATCACAGTTGACGCTGATAAAGCAAAGAAATGGATTGCTAACGGTGCACAGCCTACAGATACAGTTCGTTCCATTTTGAAGAAAAACGGTATTCTTGACTAATCTGAACGCTGACAGAAAGGTTTAGAACCATGAAACAAATGCTTACAGACATTGCTAAAGCTATTGTCAATGATCCTGACAGCGTGTCCGTTTCCGAGAAGGTAAGCGGAGACGTATGTATTCTTGAGCTTACCGTTGCAAAGGATGACATGGGACGTGTTATCGGTCGTAACGGAAGAATTGCAAAATGCATCAGAACGCTTATTCGCTCTGCTGCTATTAAGCAGAACAAGCGTGTGATCGTTGAAATAGTTCAGTAATTATGAGAAAATTTCTTGAAGCAGGAAGACTTTGCTCCCCAAGAGGAATCAAAGGGGAGCTCAGGTTCGACTGTTGGTGCGACAGTCCTGAGTTTCTCTCTAAAGTAAAGAAGCTTTATCTTGATGATAAAGGTGAAAAGTTTCTTGAAATCTTATCGTACCGTCCTACAATTCCATCTATAATTTTTAAAGGGTATGAAGACCGTAATTCTGCATCCGTTTTGACAGGCAGAACGGTTTATTTCTCCCGTGATGATATAAAGCTTCCAAAGGGCGTTTATTTCAACGAGGATTTGATTTCCGCTCCTGTATTTGACATAGAGGGAAACAAAATCGGAGTTTTGAAGGAAATTGAGGAAAGCCCAAGATGCTTTTATTATATCGTTGTTGGTGAGAATAAAGAATATTGTATACCTTATAACGATGCATTTGTTAAATCTGTATCGCCCGAAAAAATCGTGGTAGAGCTTATAGACGGTTTGGAAAAAGACCTAAAGGCTTAAATCCCAAAGGACTTAAAAATTGATTTAAAGGGCTGTAATCTTATATTTTATAGCCCTTTTTCTTTTATTATCAATCAGGATTATTATGAGTGTGTTTTATGCGTATTGAAATATTGACATTGTTCCCCGAAACTGTCAGAACATATCTTGCTGAAAGTGTTATCGGTAGAGGAATAAAAAACGGAGCTGTTGAAATAAACTGTACCAATATAAGAGATTATTCAACCAATAAGCATAGAAAAGTTGATGACTCTCCT
Organism: Eubacteriales bacterium; assembly: GCA_045596755.1. Classification (GTDB taxonomy): domain Bacteria; phylum Bacillota; class Clostridia; order Oscillospirales; family CAG-382; genus SIG653. The sequence continues at coordinate 3,142 of JAZOCZ010000004.1, forward strand.
TTCGGCGGTGGGTACGGGATGGTTATGTCCTGCCAACCTCTCGTTGATTGTTGCAGAGACGTTACTTCTAAATTGGAAGGTACGGTAAGACGAATTTATATGTCCCCACAAGGCGCTGTTTTTACGCAGGAAAAAGCGAAAGAACTTATGCAATACGATAACCTCGTTCTTATATGCGGTCATTATGAAGGGGTTGACGAAAGAGCGATTCTTCTTTGTGCCGATGAGGAGCTTTCTGTAGGTGATTATGTTCTCACGGGCGGTGAACTTCCCGCACTAATTGTTTCTGATTGTGTTTCAAGACTTTTACCAGGGGTTTTAAGAGCTCCCGAATGTTCTGAAGATGAAAGTCTTGAAAACGGTTTGCTTGAATATCCGCAGTATACAAGACCGAGAGTTTTTGAGGGAATGGAAGTTCCCGACGTGCTTCTTAGCGGTCATGAAGCAAATATAAAAAAATGGCGTTATGAACAATCTTTGGAAAGAACGAAAAGGAAACGTCCTGATTTGCTTGAAAAATGGCGTAATAAATAATATTTGATTTTGAAAATTATACAGAAAGGGGGGCTTTAGTTGAAAAAGGTAAAATATAATTCTTTTTTATGCAACGTTTCGGATAAATTGTCATCGCTTTGGAAATCTTCGTATTCATCTTCGATTTTTTGTCATGACGGTGGCGAAAAAGCAAAAAATTCTCTTATTGTTAATTCGCTAAACAAGCTTCCCATTCGAAAATATATATTCAGCCCAATAAAAAACTTTATATCAAAATCAATAGATAACAGCTTTTTTGTAAGAAAACTTTCTGCTTGTTTTGATTATTTTCTTTCCGTTTCACTTCGCTGTTATGGCTGGTGCATTGTAACATTTATTGCTGTTTCATTGTTTTTTAATTTTCTGACGAAAACATTTTCTGAAGGTGTTGCTCGTGATTCCTTTGTTATGATTCTGACACTTATACCAACTTTATTTGTGTCAAAGAGCGTATCGAAGATTATATGTGAAAGTGGATTTTTTTCAACGCTATTTATTGAGTTATTAAATTGTGATAGGCTTTATCTCTACTCTAAAAATGAAAGCAGAGGGAGCACAAGCGGTGCTGTAATTATTGGATTTGTTGCTAGTTTTTTGACTCTTGCTTTACCGATAACTGATATTTTTATATTACTATTACTTCTTGTTGCTTTAGCTTTTTTTATGTGCCGTCCCGAATCGGCTATGCTGACTTTAGCCTTGGTATTTGCTTTTGCACCTTACGAAATAAATATTTATCTTTCAGTTATAGCTCTTATTTCATATTTTGTTAAGGTTTTGCGTGGCAAAAGAAGTATTTATCTTAATCTTTATGATACGCCACCTTTTTTGTTCCTTTTGTTGTATCTTATATTACCAACAGAAAAAGATGCAACTCATGTTGCTGTAATTTTAACGTTGCTCTATTTTCTTTTTTCAGCATTGGCAAAAACGGAAGAATTCATTCTTAAATGTATAAAAAATTTATTTATATCCGTATCTTTATATAGTGCATATAACATTGTTTCATTTGTTGTCAAATACGGCTTCGTTTCTGCTGTTCATTTATTCGATCCTGAATCTGCTGAAAGAGCAAATTTCCCTGTATCTGATTCTTTTTCAGTGTTTTTTGTTTGTGCTTTAGTTATTTCACTATGTTTACTTTCATTCGATAATTGCAAAAAACGCGCTGTTCTTTTAGGCTCTGTTTTTAATTTATTAGCTTTATTTATTTGTGGTTCTGGTTTTTCGTTTGTTGCTTTAATTGTTGCAGGAACGATTTTTTATCTTTGTGTATTGAAAAATAAAGTAGTTATTTCTGCTATTTCTGTTGCAGTTATTGCCATATCATACAAGTTATTTTCGAGTTTTTCCAGCTCACATTTGGTAGTTGATACTTCTTCGAAGCTTTTGGAAAAATACTTCAGCTATATTTTATCAGGTTCTCTTAATAGCGAATTGATTTACAAAACGGAAGGTGTTGCGGATGCAGGTAACCTTTGGTTGCAGCTTGCTTTTTGGGGCGGTATTCTGACTGTTTCTTGTATTTTTGTATCATCAATTGTTTTTGTTAGAAACGGAATTACTACTGTTTATTCAGATATTTCACTTAAAACAAAGTACATTACGTCTGTGATATCAGCTTCAATGATTGCATACGTTATTGCTTCGTTCGGATGCTTTTCATGGGATGAATATTCTGTATTTGGATTTTTCTGGATTTTAGGAGGGCTTTCCTCTGCTTCAAGAAGATATTCACACATTCAGAACGATGTAATCAACGTAGAACCTGATGACAAAAATTAAGGTTTTAAAATAATAAAAAGTAGTACGAGGAAAAACCTATGAGAAAAACAAAAAGAAACGGCGAAAATAGCCATAAAAAACATTTTACCGTAATTGATCTCTTGATTTGTATTATTGCAATTTCTGCCGTGGTATACGTTGGTTTTCGTTTTTTTGGCACGGATGATTCTGAAAAAACACCGAAGGTTTTATATAGCGTTTCTTTTCTAATTCCTGATGAAAAGCAAGACGTTTTCAAAGAAGGTGACGTTGTACTTACGTCCGACGGTGAAAATGTTATCGGTGAAATTTCAAATATTTCGTTTGCTCCAGCGACAAAGAAAGTTTTTGACTTAACTGGAGGAATATACGAAGATAATAATTCTTCCGTTGACTCTTCTGCAGATGTTCCTGCGTTTGACGCATCTGACGTTTCTGTGGACACAACGTACAAGCCTGAAAATTCCGAAACAAATGATTCTCTTGACGAAATTTCTCAAGAAGAAAGCAAGGAAATCGACGTTGAGAATGTGGTTCACGATACTGTTGTTGAAGGATATCTCGTAATGACGGTAACCGTTGAAGGCGAACTTGAATTGGTAAATGGAAATTACACCATTAACGGTATTCATCTCAAAATTGGAGAAGCCGTTGAAATTACAACTAAAGATTACGCTATGATAGGCAAATGTGTTTCTATAATTACCAATGAGAATGAATAAAAGGAGATAATTGCATGAATAATAAGATTAAATTCAACGTTCTTGACTTTTGCATTATTTTATTTGCATTTCTTGTTATTTTATCGGTTATATTCTGGAATGACATTCGTGTTAAATTTATGTACAATGAAACTATTGCGGAATATACTTTTGTTGCAACAGGGCTTACAGAAGAAGAAATAGCATCCATAAAAAAAGATGATAAACTTATATTTTCCAACGACGGACTTGATGCTGGTAATCTCTTGTCGTTTGAAAGTGAACAAGAAGTTTCAACTATTGTTCTTGTTAATGGAGACACAATCTCATATGACGCGGAAACATATACTATAAGGGGTAAGGTTTCTGCAAAAGGAAGAATCAAAG
>JAZOCZ010000005.1:0-11249 GCA_045596755.1 Eubacteriales bacterium
GTTTTAGCGTGAATATCCCCCGTTATTGCATCCTGCGTAATACCAGAGAGTTTTGCCATTGTAATAGCACCATCAGCAATCTTACCCGTTGTAACAGCCCCGTCTGCGAGTTTTGCCGTCGTCACCGAACCATTCGCCAACTTTGCCGTTGTCACGTTTAAATCGGCGATTTTAGCCGTTGTAACCGCACTTGTTGCGAGCTTTGCACTCGTTACCGCAAGGTCGGCAAGTTTCGTAGTCGTAACCGCCAAATCAAGGATTTTTTCCGTTATAACGGAGTTCGTCGCAAGTTTCACGTCCGTTACGGCTGCATTCGCTATTTTTGCCGTTGTTACTGCAAGTCCATCTAACTTGCCCGTAGAGACAGCATTGCTTGCAATTTTACCCATTGTTACCGAAGTTGGCTCAATTTGGTCTGTGTCTACCTTATCTAAAAAGCAAAGGACACCAAAATCAGAGAACCATTTTCGCAGTTTTCCAAACGCAACCTTAACCGTATCACCGCTTGCGATGTTTGCACGAGTTGTACTTTCCGTACTCGTAACTGCACCATCTTGAACCTGCGAACTGACGATTTTGGTGTCTTTCAAATAAATTTCATTTTCCGCCAGCGTGTTGAAAATATCTGGCGTGACTTGGTCTTCAACCGTATGACTCGTATTTGGAGTTTTCCAAGTTGCCATTCTCTACCTCCTATACTTTCCTTCCACGGGTTTCTTGTTTTAAGCCCCCGTCAAAACTAAATTTGTTATATTCGCAAATCAGTTTGTTTGTATCACCGAAACGATCTTCGCATTCATAACGGTCACCCAATTGCAACGCAGGATTACCACGCCACGTCGTAGTGATGTTTCCTTGATTTGCTTTCATTTTTCCAAGTAAAATATCTGCAATATAAACGGCGTGTTCGCTACTTTGAACCAACTCGCTTGCGGGGTGCGTATATTCTATAACACCGAAATTGTCCACGCTTTCGGCATCTTGCTTGTTTATTTTCTTTGAATTCACCTCGATTGCGTTGCCGGAGATTGTAATAATCGCCGTTACATATTCGCCAGACGTGTTACTTACCGTCATAGTCCCTGCATTAACGCCACTTGTAAAATTACTGATTCGTACCTTTGCGTTATCAGAAACCGCAGAGGCATACGCAATATCGGACGTATAGTCGCATTCAAGAACCTTGCTTTCATATGGATTCAAAACAACTTCTATTTCTGCCGTGTCAACCAAATCATCCGACAACGTTATTTCGCAATATTCCACATTTACGCTGTTTGCGAATTCCGTCAGCGTGATATTACTTGTGTAAGTAAACATATTGCTCGGCGAAATACGAACAGTTTCCTCAATCGGCACTTCGCTCTCCGCCCTGACAATCGTTCTATCTTGCCTATCCATATAAATTTTACAAAGTCCCGCGTTTGCGATTTCCTGTAAAGCATCCCAAACAGAAATCTTTGGAATAAACGCCATCGGGACTACCATATTCTTTAATTCTTCGGATATAATGTATTGGCTTGGTGTTAACCCACCCTTCTGCAAAATATCCTCCGTAATCTCGTACATGGTAGCGTTATTTGTCAAAGGAAAACCCACATAGGTCTTTGTCTGCAACCGCATCAACTTATCGACGGCGTTGCATTTGACCCATTGACTATCTTGGCTGACTTGCCATTCGTCGGAATAAAATGTGCCAAGAGCCGTATACTCGATTTTTCCATCCTTTTCTATTCCCAAATACGGCATCACCTTTCGGTCAAGTACCGTTAAGGAACGCAAGTATCCCTTGTCGAATTTTCGCTCTTCGTTATAAATCGAGACGGTCATCGTATCAGAGTTAATGTTGTAATTTCCGTCTGCTGCACCAAGTTCCTCGTTGACCTCAAACATCTGCATCGCATCGCCTTCATAAGTTTCAAACAAGGTTTCATAAAACTGCATTATTTTTGCACACGCATTGCCCTTGCTCCACTTCGTTATCGTCATCCGAACAGACGTAATGTCCTCAATTTTTGGAGTCAACAAAACTTCCAACAAGTCATTCCCGACTATGTTTTCGCTCCGTACTATTGTTCCATTCCTTTTATAATCAATTCTAAAATCGACAGGGTACTGTTCGAGCTTGCTATCTCCTTTAATTTTCCAAGAAATAATAGGTCGTTGAACGAACGCAAGCTCAATAAAAGGTGGCGTTGCAAACACACCATTCCCATCGGAAAGTGAGCCACTCCACCACCCGCATTTGCACGAATCGTCTATCATAAACCAAGACCCGTCCATAGTACAGTTCCCGTCCATCGTGCAAGCACGTACCGTGGGCGTTGCATACCCACGATAAATTTCCTGCGGATGGCTGATTTCGGAATTTCCGCTTTCGGTCGTTTCAAGGTCTTTACTGATATCCGCATCCGAATAGACGATTTCGACTTTTCCGTAAATTTTACGAGGATTGTCTGAATATTCCATACGCCCCTCCTTACTTTTCCTTAAAGGTAACCGCCACACCTTTCCACAGAAGTTTATCCTTCGCCCAGTCGTAGAAAGGGCTATACGTAAGCCCCTCTGCTCTTGCGGTTATCGTAATAAGTTCTGCCGTAGTTTTGTCGTGGAAGGTTACCTGCGTAAAAGTTTCTTTCCGTGTTGCATTTGCCAAAATCGCCATATCTTCTTTCGAGAGGTATTCCCAAGAGGCATCAATCTTCCTTTTCGTACCGATGATGTCAACCACCATCGTTCCGTCCATTGTTCTTTCCGCCTTATCAAGGTTTTCAGGCGAGATTGTGATTTCTTTCGGCGCTTTGATGGCTTTACCGTTTAATCTTAAAAATTCCACCCTATACCTCCTTCAAAAAGACACCATTTCGTTTATATTCTCTCGTTAATTTTGGAACAATCAAACGCGCAAACGTCTGACCATCAAGTTCCATAACGATTTCGTTTTTCTCTTCGCCTCCTGGATTATTGGTTGCAACCATACCTTGCAATAAACCGTTCAAAAGGTCTCCATAAGGACTGCTGCCTGTTCCAACCACCGCCTTATTTGGCGAAGTCGGGTTCAAGGCAGATGCCACTTGAATTGCTGCTCTTTGGATAAGCGGGATATTTGCATACATATCCATCGCCATCATTTCCATTAGGTTTGGAATCCATTCGTCGGCGGTATGTCCTGGTCCTTTCTTTGTCGGTGAACCGAACCCAAGGAAGTCCTTGATAGCTCCACCTATGTCCTTTACACCGTCAACAACCCAATCCCAAGCAGCCTCGATACCGTCACCTATATTTTGAATTAGGTTCTTACCCCAATTGAATGCATCGGAAATAATATCCGCAAAGAAATCACCAATACTCGAAAACAACCCCGTAATTTTATCCCAAATCCATCCGCAAACGGAAGAGATACCGTCCCAGAGATTTACAAAGAACGAGGAAATTCCTTCCCATGCAGCCTTAAAAATATTGACAATTGTATCGCCAAGGCTCCCGAAGAATTTTCCAATTCCATCGCAGAACCCTTGTATAAACTCCCAAATTCCAAGGAAGATATTCTTTATCGCCGACCAAATATTAAGGGCAAAGCTCTTCATATATTCCCAAGCCTCTGCCCAGTCACCACGAAGTAAGGCACAAACCATCTTGACAATGTCAAACACCGCCTTACCAACGTCTATCACCGCTTGGATTAAGGGGCCAAGTGCAGAAATAATGCCGTCAACCACGCCAACGACAACGCCTAAAAGCGACAAGACCACCCCACCGATAAGTTCAAAAATCGGCTTTAACGTTTCGTAAAGTTGAACGATTGTATCCCAAAGCGAGGCAAATAAGGACTTGATATTTTCCCAGATCGGTCGTACATACGTTAAAAAATTCAATACCGCATCCACAATAATATCAAGGCAGGTTTTGACAATTTCCCAAATCTGCGTAAATAGATTTTTGACCGTTGCCCATATCTTCGCCCCATACTGTTGCCAGAACTGTGCGATTAAAGTCAGAACATCTAAAACGATATCCTTAACAATACCGAACACCTGAACAACAATTTGCCAAATGAGCGAGAATACGTATTTAACGGTTTCCCATAACGCTTTTAACGCTTTCTTTGCCTCATTGATAATTTTTTCGCCGTTTTTATCCCACCACGATTTAACTTTCTCTACCGCAGAGAGAATAAATTTCTTGATTTGCTCCCATACCTTCTTAACAAAGTTTCGGAAGTCTTCATTCGTTTTCCAAAGGTAAATCAAAACGCCGATAACAGCCGCAATGATTGCGATAATCAAACCTACCTTTGAGAAAAGCAAAGAAGCTACTTTTGCTATCGTTCCAACTCCCGATATGAGTTTCCCTATCACAATAAGCAAGGGGCCAATCGCCGCTGCCAATAAAGCGATAACAACGACATTTTTTCTCGTCCCCATACTCATACCCATCAACTTCTGCGTTAATGGACTGATGTATTTTGTGATGAGTTGACGAATAATCGGAATTAAAACGTCGCCAAACATAATAGCGATTTCTTCAAGCTCTGACTTCAGTATCTTTACTTGCCCTTGTAAAGTATCAAGTTGCGTTTCTGCCATTTCTGATGCCTTGTTCGTTCCTGTAACCGCATCTGTCATATCACGAACAGCATCACCTCCGGCACTCATCAAAGCAAGCATACCAGGCCCCGCCCTTGCGCCGAAAACTTCCATTGCTTGGGCTGTTGTCATTCCAGCATCAGAAAGTACATCCAAAATCGTAGCAAGGTCATTTGACGTTGGGTCAAGTTGTTCAAGATTGATACCCAAATCATCAAAAACTTTAATAGCTGATGACGTCGGGTTCATCAACGCTACGAGCGCCTGTCTTAACGAAGTACCTGCCGTTGAACCGTCATAACCTGCATTATAAAGAACTGCCAAAGTACCTGTAACTTCCTCAATTTCCCAACCGAGACTGTTTGCTACGGGGCCAATATATCCCATCGAAGTGGACAGTTTATCCATATTCGCCATGGATGCACCAATAGCGGCGGCATAAACATTTGTTACTCGCTCCGCCTCACTTGCCTCCAAACCGAACTGGTTTAAAGCGGAAATAACTGTATCCGTTGTGAACGCAAGATCGCTTTGAGTTGCCGATGCAAGATTAAGCGTTGCCTCAATAGATGCGGACATTTGGTCTACTTTATAACCTGCCGAAGCCATATAATAAAGAGCATCTGCCGCTTCCGATGCCGAGAATACGGTTTTACTACCCATTCGACGAGCAAGGTCTGTCATTTCTTGCAGTTCTTCACCCGTTGCACCTGCAACAGATGCCGCATTTGCCATTGATTGCTCAAACTTTTGAGAAACGTTAACAGATGTCGCACCCAATGCCACAAGGGGTGCGGTTATGCTTGCTGTTAATTTTGTCCCCGCTTTTGTAAAACTGGCTGATACTTTTTGCAAGGATTTCTGGGCATTTTGCAGCCCTTTCGATAACGAAGAGATGTCGGCTGCAATCTTCACAACAAGGTTTCTTATTACTGCCATCTATTCCCCTCCTATTCGATGATTACTCCTTTTTCCGCCGCCATTGCTTTCAAAATGGCATCACTCCGACTGTCTGTTTTCTTGGGCTTTCGCCGTGCATCTTTTAATATTTTTTCAAGTTTCGGCAGACGTTTTTGCCTACCGAAAGCCTCGATATGCCAAGCCAAAACAAGGTCGTTTTCAAACTGCTGTTGCTCACGTTCCCTCTTTTGCTTGGCTAAAAGCACTAACTCGTAAGGCGTATATTCGCCAATTATCAACGGGTCAATACCAAGTTGCACGACAGCCCTATCACAGAAGTTGGATAAGTCAAAAGTGGCGGCGTTTATTCCCCCGTGGTTTCCTCCACCTTTTCCGTCTTGGGTTTACCAAATGCCTCCGTCAACGCTTCGCCGAGTTTTTCAGCAATTTCGTTTAAGTCGGAATAATCGTCAATCAAATCGCCGACCTTGGAAACCGTGAGGTTTTTATCTTCGTGATAAAGACCTGCGTAAACAATAGCAAGCAGTTCTTTGATGCCGAGCTTTTCAAGGTCAAGACCCATAATAGGTCTGCCGATGATATCTTCGATTTTCGCAAGAGCGTTGATGCCGTAGCGAAGGGTTCTGGGTTTATCAAGTTGAATCGTTACACCTTTCTTCATAATTTACTCCTTTTTGTTTATACGCCCTTTTCAAAGGAAAGTGCGCCCGAACCCGTGAACTCAATGCTAATTGTTACGACGTCGTCCACAGGGTCTTCAATGGAAAGGCTCGAAATATAAGCCTCGCCTTGGTAATAGTTCTTTCCGTCCACGTACAGTTTGACCGTTACGGTTTCGCCGTTCAGGAATGCCGTCTGTAACGCTTCTTGACCAGCCGTATCCGACGGTACGTTATAATCGCCTTCGGAACTTGCCGTCCATTCCTTCAAGCCCGTGATATAATTTTTCCAATCATCACCAAGGGCGGTAGTTTCAAGCGTTTCCAACGAAAGCTCCAACGACCAGTTCTTAATACCAACTACCTTTTCAGAACTTCCGCCGATCACGACTTTACCGTTCTTACCTGCAATAGCCATAATTGTTCCTCCTATTATTTTTCATTGAAAAAGAATTCAAATTCGAGACTCGACATATACTCTCCCATATCAAATTTGAGAGACGTATTTGCGTTGTACTCGTAATCGCTTTTGATAAATACGGCTTGAATAAACAACCCGCACATATCTCCGTGGAAATCCTGGAATGCTCGTTTCAGCATTCGAGATAATTCCCTCGTTCGTTTATAGGTCGTGTCATGGCAAACAAACTGAATCGTTTGCTTGACGAAACCCGTATCCCCTTGCAAAGCGGAATCGTAATTCGCTATAACAGGCGAATAAACAATTGCTGGAAGGGGTTTATCTTGCGGAAGAAGAATGGGATAAACTCGTCCTTGCACTCGGTCTTGGATTTCCGTTATTCCACTCAAATACTCGTAGAGCGCTTGACAAATATCCTTCATTCTTACCTCCCCACCGCCTTGGAAATCACGTTGACAATTTCTCTGTTAATTTGGTCGATATTTTTATCCACCGCATTACGCAAAAAAGGATTGCCTGGTCTGCCCCTTGCACCAAGTTCGACATGCGTTCCGTATTGGAGCGATTTATCGTAGTCAACCTTTACTGTTGCCTTTGTTGCCGTTGCTTTCATTTCCGTCAAATCAAGGCTTGCTTTTAATGCGCCTGTATCCACAGGGCAATTCTGGCGTGCATCGGCAAGTGCAATCTTCCCACCTGCCTTTGCACCCTGCATAAGCACGTCGGATGCGTTCTCTTCCATCGCTTTCAATTCCTTCACGATTTTATCCGCACCTTCAATGCCTACCTTAACCTTCTTCTGCTTTGCTGCATAACCCATCGTTCACTCTCTCCTTGCAATTTAATACCGTAGCCCTGTGCGCCGTATGACTATCAATTACGCCAATAATCTCGTACACGGTGCCTTGATATTGGATTCTGTTCAACACGGTAATCTTTGGATTATACCGCACGGTAATCTTTACAACGGTTTCCGCATTGACGGTTTGAGCTTGGAAAAATTCTGTTCCACTTACGGGTTCGATACTCGCCCAGAGTGTGTCCGTTATTTCCCACTTGCCTTCCTCACCGCCATACTCGTCGCGCTTGGTTTTATATTCCAAAATATCTACCCGCCGATTTAATCTACCGATTTTCAAAACATCGTCCTCCTATACGCAAACAACATCCGACGAACTAAATCGAGTGTTTCTTTGATATCAACACCCGACTTTTCTTTCGAGATTTGTCTTTCCTCATAAAGCGTACCAACCAAAATCAACATTGCTTGGTGGATAGGTTCAGGGACTTCCTCGAACTCCGATAATTTTTGGCGTATTACATCTTCGGTCAACGTTTGGGCTGTGAGAATAAGCGTGGAGATGAGGTTATCTTCCTCATCCCCATCTATCCGCAAGAACTCTTTCGTTTCCTTAAGTTCGAGCATAGCTTACCCTCCTTATGTTAGGCGGTAGTCGTACCACCTTTCTGTTGAAGAACCTTGACCGCTTCGGGAAGGATGAGTTTACCGTCCAAACGCTTGGAGGCAATGAAACCAACCTGCCCCGTGGTTGCGTAAAGTTCGTTCAATCTGCGGAAATTGATGCCTTGGCGGTCACCAATCCAATAGAACGAGAAATCGCCGAATGCGACCGTTTTGTTGCCCGATGCCACTTCAGGGAAGTAAGGCGAGGTGTAGATACGCTTGCCAAGCAAGGTCTCGTGACCGCCTTCGTGAAGTGCGGGTTGCCACAAATACTGACCGCTGCTGTCCTTCAACTTACGGATAACCTTCATCGTGCTGTCGTTCAAAAGCCATACTGCGTTCTTTCTGTATGCAGAATTAAGACTGTAGAACAAGTCGATGAGTTCGTCTGCCGTAATCGCCGTTGTAGATGCGGTCGTTACGCCGATTTCCGCACCGCCCGTTGCAGAGAGAATACCCAAGGGCTTATTATCGCCATCACCCAAAAGGAACGCCTCTTCTTCCTTGTTGCCGATACGACGAGCGAACTCGGTCGAGAAATAACCTTCAAGGTCAAACGCCGAGTCGTTAAGAAGTTCTTCGGATACTTTAATAAGGGTCGTTACCTTATGCGCACCGATACTCTGTTGTCCGAACGTGTCATCGCTTTCGTGGTAGGCTTGTTCCTCACCCGTCCACGCTGCCGTACCCTTCGTCGTAACGATAGGAATTTTTCTATCGCCTGCGGAAGTCGTGAACGTATGCGCCAACTTTCTGACGATGTTCTCTTCTTCAAGGGATTGAACGAGCGTATTTTCAAACTCGTCGGGTACAAGGTAGCCACCTTCGGAATCCGTGCCTTCTTGCAATGCGTTCTTCATTTCAACGGAAAGGGTATCAAAACCCGTTCTTTCTCTCGTCTTTTTCCAGAACGCCTTATTGTAGGCTTTGGATGCTCTGCCCTTTTTCTCTTCCGCTTCCGTGGAAGGTACGTTCATAGGCTTTTCCGTAATGGGCGTATTGATGGGTTTATTCATCTCGCGCTCCATTTCTTCACGGCGTTGCATACGCTGAATTTCGGTCGTAAGGTCTTTGAATTCCTGTTCCATTTCTGCGTATACCGCGTCGTCTTCTTTGGAAAGGACACCGTTAACGCCCTTATGGGTATCAAGGAATCCGTCCATCGTGTTCAAAAGTTTCTTGCGTTTTTCAATCATTGCGTTTAAAGTCATAATTTTTTCCTCCTTAAATGACCTCTTTAATTTGTTTGATTGCCTTTTTCAGATCGTCAACGGAACGCCCTGTTTCCTCAACTTGAGGTTCAGGCGCTTTGGGAATTTTCGCTACGACCTTGTTAATAAATGCGTTATTGACCTCTTTCCGAGAGAAGGCGAAACCAACGTTCAATCCGCCCTTTTTCTCGTCTTCCAAGAGACCATCACAGAAACCAAGTTCAAGTGCTTTATTTGCGTTCATCCACGTTTCCGCATCCATAAGGTGGGAAAGTTTCGCTCTCGATTGCCCCGTCTTGATTTCGTAGGCGTTGATAATGGATTCCTTGACTTCGTCCAACATCTCAATGGCTTTCTGCATATCTTCGCAATTGCCGAAAACTGCCGTGAGTGGATTGTGAATCATCATCATTGCCGTGGGTGCCATTAGAACCTTCGTACCAGCCATCGCAATTACAGATGCGGCGGATGCAGCGATACCGTCAATCTTGACCGTGACATTGTCTTTATAGTCCATAAGCATCGAATAGATTTGACTCGCCGCAACACAATCCCCGCCAGGCGAGTTAATCCAAATCGTGATGGGGCCGTTCCCTGCGAATAACTCATCTTTGAACATTCGCGGGGTTACTTCGTCGTCAAACCAACTTTCCTCTGCAATCGTACCGTAAAGTTCAAGTACACGTTCAGTCGGTTTCTCGTGTCCGCTTTCGTCTGCGGTTGGAGACTGGTTCTTCCACTTCCAAAACTTCTTCACTACTGTCCTCCTCTTTTTTTGAATTTGCATAAGCCCCCGCCATACCAAGCGGTAGCATATTGCCGTTTACCAAATACAAATCCCCGCCTTTTTCTTCGGGAATTCGTTCCATATTTTCGAGTTCTCGTATATCGTTTGCGCTCATCCAACCGTTTTGACGAGCCGTTGCATAACCTTCCATTCGGCTTTTATAATCGCCACGAAGCAACCCTTCCACGTTGAATTTAACGAACAACTCCGTTTTTTCGTCGATGGAAAATAATGCCCTTGCAAGCGATTGTTCCCACCGCACAAGCCACGGTTCAAGCGTATACTTTACGAACTCCAAGCTCTGCTGTTCAATATTAGAAAAGCTCGATTTTTCCAAATCGCCAACCATATGCGGAGGCACTCGGAAAATTCGAGCAATTTCATTGATTTGAAACTTTCTTGTTTCAAGAAATTGTGCTTGTTCAGGCGAAATGGAAATAGGTGTATATTTCATCCCTTCTTCCAAAACCGCCACCTTATTTGCGTTTGCCGAACCACCAAACTGGCTCTGCCAAGCATCACGCACTCGACTGGGGTCTTTGATTACACCTGGGTGTTCCAAAACGCCACTCGGCGCAGCACCGTTCGCAAAGAACTTTGCACCGTATTCTTCGCAGGCAATCGCCATACCAATTGCATTCTTTGCCATTGCAATCGGCGAATACCCCACCAAACCATCGAACCCAAGACCAGGTACGTGAAGAACATCCTTCGGGGCAAGCGTTACAATGGTATTTTTCATCGTGCTTGCTTCTTCGCTCGTGTGCTGATACTTGTAAATAATCTTCCCGTTTTCATCCCTGTCCACGGTCATTTTGTTTGCCATCAAAGGGTACAACGCCACAACCTCGCCCTTGCCGTTGCGGATGATTTGCGCATACGCATTCCCCCAAAGCAAAAGGTGTGTCATCAACGTTTCCCTAAAAACAAAGGAACTCATTTCTGGGTTCGGCTCGTCGTGCAAAAGGTGATATAACGAATGGTCGGTTGCTTTTTCTTTACCGCCGCCGTCTTTATATCGATATAAGTGCAACGGCAAACCCGCCACCGCTTCCGCCAAAATTCTAACGCATGAATACACCGCCGTCATTTGCATTGCCGAACGCTCGGTTACAGGTTTTCCGCTTGTTGAACCGCCAAGCATAAAGGTATAACTACTACCTGCCGTTCGATTTTCAACTTTGGGTTTATCCCTTGAC
>JAZOCZ010000006.1:0-13017 GCA_045596755.1 Eubacteriales bacterium
AATTTTCAAATATAAATGTAGTGAAATCATTCAACGTCTGAATATAGAAGGAGATTTTATGAAAAAACACATTTTTTCCGCACTTTTAATACTTTTATGGTCTGTTTTAAGTCCAATCGTCGCATTTTTGATATTTGAATAATGGGGAATAAAAAAATGCTTTCCACAAAAAAATCGCGAAAAGCATTTTAATTTAATTAAATTATTTCAGCTCGGATTCGTGTAAATCTACAATCAGACTGTCAAAGCTAAAAATTCAATTTACAATTATTCCGAATTCCGCATTCCCAATTCTGAATTGAATTTAAACTCTTTTAACTGTAACCTTATAAGTTCCAGATGCACCGCTTGGAGAAGCAACGCCAACGTTTGCCGTAGCGGGAGCTGCGGGAGCAGCTTTGGGAGCTTCAACCTTGGGAACGTCAACGTTCTGACCCAAAGTTCCGTTCTTTCTCTTTTCGAAGAAGCCAAGAGCTACTTTGTCAAAGAGAGCGTAAGAGAGAACGTCTTCGTCCTGCTGGATATAGTCTTTTATCTCGCTTCTGAGCTTATCAAGTTCAGGCGCAAGAGCATCTGCAGGTCTGCCTTCAACAGGCTTTTCATCGCCACAGATTTTCTTGTAGAATGCAGGGTCAATAGGAGCAGGAGTTCTTCCGTATTCGCCTCTTACAAGACCTCTGAATTCCTTGGAAGCCATTTTATAACGTTCGCCAAGCAAAACGTTAAGAACAGCCTGTGTTCCAACGATCTGAGAGGAAGGAGTTACGAGAGGAGGATAACCTGCATCTGCACGAACTCTGGGAACTTCTTCAAGAACGTCGTTAAGCTTATCAAGAGCATTCTGCTTTTCAAGCTGTGAAATAAGGTTTGAAAGCATTCCGCCAGGAACCTGATAAATGAGAGCGTTAACGTCAACCTTCAAAACGCCTGTTTTGATAAGACCGCTCTTTATGAAATCTTCTCTGAGACCTGTGAAGTATTTGGAAACTTCATTGAGCTTGTTAAGATCAAGACCCGTGTCGTAGGGAGTTCCTGCGAGGGAAGCTACGAGGGGTTCTGTAGGAGGCTGAGAAGTACCCATAGCGAAGGGAGAAATTGCTGTATCAACAATATCAACACCTGCTTCAATAGCCTTGAGAACGGACATAGAAGCAACACCTGCCGTATAGTGAGTATGAAGCTCAACAGGAACAGAAACTTCTGATTTGATAGCTTTTACAAGGTCATAAGTCTCGTAAGGCTTAAGAAGTCCTGCCATATCTTTGATACAGATTGAGTCTACACCCATTTCGCAAAGCTCTTTTGCAAGCTTTGCAAAGTATTCGTTGTTATGAACAGGGCTTGTTGTATAAGAAAGAGCAACCTGAACGTGTCCGCCCTCTTTCTTCGTTGCGTTGATAGCTGTTCTGAGGTTTCTTGCATCGTTAAGAGCGTCAAAAATTCTTATGATATCGATACCGTTTGCGATGGATTTCTGAACGAAATATTCAACAACGTCATCAGAATAATGACGGTAGCCCAAAATATTCTGACCTCTGAAAAGCATCTGAAGCTTTGTGTTTTTAACAGTGTCTCTTATTGTTCTGAGTCTGTCCCAAGGATCTTCCTCAAGGAAGCGGAGACATGAATCGAAAGTAGCACCGCCCCAAGCTTCAAGAGCATGGTAACCCACGTTATCCAAAGCGGTAAGAATGGGTTTCATTTGTTCGGTAGTCATTCTTGTAGCCGCAAGGGACTGATGAGAGTCACGCAATACGGTTTCAACTATTTTTACCTTTGCCATATTATTATCCTTTCAAAAACCAAATTATTTAAAGAGGGAGAGGAAAACGCCCGCTGCAACTGCAGAGCCGATAACGCCTGCAACGTTGGGTCCCATAGCATGCATAAGCAAGAAGTTTGTAGGTTCTTCTTCCTGCCCAACCTTCTGAGAAACGCGAGCTGCCATAGGAACTGCTGAAACGCCAGCAGAACCGATAAGGGGATTTATCTTTCCTCCTGTTACGAAGCACATAAGCTTTCCGAAAAGAGTTCCCGCTGCTGTTGCAAAAGCAAATGCGGCAAGTCCGAGAAGAATAATTCCGAGGGTTTTGAGATCCAAAAAGCTTTCAGCTTTAGCCGTTGCGCCAACGGAAATACCCAGCAAAATAGTTACGATATTCATAAGCTCGTTTTGAGCGGTTTTGGCGATTCTGTCAACAACTCCGCAAACCTTCATAAGGTTACCAAGCATAAGCATACCGATAAGAGGAGCAGCGTCGGGAAGAATGAGAGAAACAACAGCCGCAACAACGATGGGGAAAATAACCTGTTCAAGCTTTGAAACAGGTCTGAGAGCCGTCATCTTAATAGAACGTTCCTTTTTCGATGTAAGCGCTCTCATAATAGGAGGCTGAATAAAAGGAACGAGAGCCATATAGGAATAGGCGGCAATAGCTATTGCCCCCAACAGATGGGGAGCCAAGCTCTTTGTTACCATTATAGCCGTAGGGCCGTCTGCGCCACCGATAATACCAATAGCAGCAGCTTCTGCAACGGTAAATCCCAAAAGAAGTGCGCCAACGAAAGCGGCAAAAACGCCAAACTGAGCAGCCGCACCTAAAAGAAGGCTTTTAGGATTGGAGATAAGAGGTGAAAAGTCTGTCATAGCACCAACGCCAAGGAAAATAAGCGGAGGATAAATGCCCAGCTTAACGCCTAAATACAAAAAGTCAATAAGTCCGCCTCTTTCAACGATTTCCTGAATATTGAGGGGAGCACCCGTATCGTTAATAAAGAGGTCACTATGATAAAGCCCTGCTCCGGGGAGGTTTGTAAGAAGCATACCGAAAGCAATGGGAAGCAAAAGCAACGGTTCGAATTTCTTAACTATGGCGAGATAGAAAAGAACACCTACAATAAGGTACATAACAAGATATCTCCAACCGCCGTTTACAAAATTGTCACCGCCGAAAATCTCCTTAAAGCCAGAGCTTTCGAATACGCCAAGGATGGAGTCAATAAAGCTTCCACCCGACAAAAGTAACGTGTTAGTCAAAATATCACTCCTTAATTCAAATTAAAAAAACCGAACGCTGCGACTTAAGCAATAGTCATAATAACGTCGCCGGAATTAAGGGATGAGCCTTCAGAAGCAACTACACAAACAACACCGTCTGCAGGTGAGAAAATTTCATTTTCCATTTTCATAGCTTCGATAATGCAGAGAAGGTCGCCTTTCTTAACGGAAGCACCGTTCTTTGCAATAAGTCTGAGAAGAGTTCCAGGAAGAGGAGATGTAACCTTTGTTCCGCCTGCGGGAGCTGCTGCGGGTGCCGCTGCAGGAGCGGGAGCTGCTACAGGAGCTGTGCCTGCTGCGCCTTCTTCAACAACTACTTCGTAGTTTACGCCATTTACTGTAACAATATAAGTTTTTGCCATGATAATTTTACTCCTTTTTTCTTTTTAAATAATTCTGATAGAGCTTATAGTGAAATCCACCGTGTCTTTTCCTTCAAGACAAGCGATGGAAGCGGCAATTTGTGCCACAACCTCTGGAGCGAGAGCAACCGCACCGTTTCCACAAGGTCTGATTGACGAAATATTGAAATTTACCGTATCTTCTCCGCGATATGCGGCGATTGCGGCAGAGGCTACAACTGCAACCGTTGTATAATCAACAGAGCTTGCTGTCTGAACAGCGGGTTGTGCCACGGATTGTGGGGCAACAGGCTTTTCTTCGGGCTTTTCAGCTTCGGATTTTTTTTCATTTTTTCCAACGTTTCCAAAGACCTTACCCAATACAGCGCAAAGCGCCCAGATGATAATAAGAACAAGGAAAACGGTCGCCATTCCGATGAGCGTTATTTTTCCACCGTAAGCCAATCTTTCCATAAGCGTTGCGTTTTCCGGAAGATTCTCAAATCCGCTTGGAAAAACGTCCATGTAGGAGGTTTCCGTACTTTCCACGGTACTTACCGTTTCGTTTGCAGATGCATTTTCTGGCATCGCTTCAAGGACGAGTATTTCAGCGTTTTCGCCGTTTTCAAGTCCCTGCAATTCGATTTCGTACATAGGTTTATATCTCCTTCCTCGGAGAAAACCACATTCTCCGCTATTTTACTCTTACCATTATACACCAATTTTTCAAGATAATCAAGACTTTTTCCACAAATAAAAAATTATTTTAATTTTGAATATTTGTTATTAAAATAATGTTGAATTTCTCATTATTTTGTGGTAAATTATAAATACCCATTTTATTTTCGGAGGATACATATGAAAAACGAACTCAAAAACATTATTGATGAAGTGCTTATCACAGAAGAAGATATCAAAAAGAGAGTGTCTGAGCTGGCAAAAACTATAAGTGAGGATTATAAGGGCAAAAAAGTTCTTATGCTCTGCATCCTCAAAGGTTCTGTGGTTTTCTTCTCCGACCTTGTAAGAGAGCTTGATTTGGATTGCACTTTTGATTTTATGGTAGTTTCATCATACGGAAACTCTGCAACAACCTCAGGTCAGGTTATGATTCTCAAGGATTTAAGCGGTTCTATTGAAGATGTGGACGTTATAATTGTTGAAGACATACTCGACACAGGAACGACCCTTGGATATCTCAAAAAAATTCTTATGGCTCGTAAGCCTGCAAGCCTTAAAATCTGCACGTTTCTCGATAAGCCCGACAGACGCACTAACGACCTTACGGCTGATTATTCGGGATTCGTTATCCCAGACAAATTTGTTGTTGGATACGGTATGGATTACGCAGAGCTTTACAGAAACCTTCCCTTCATAGGCGTTCTCAGCCCATCGGTTTACGAAAAATAATAACGTTTTTTCGTTTTGTTTTTGCGGGAAATTGCACTTTTGATTTTTGTGCAATTTCCCCAATTTTTTTACCCTCGTTTTGTTCAATGAGCTGAATCGCAAAATACGTTTGTTAAATGAATATGAACTCGATTGACTTATAAATTATTTTCTTGTATAATGAGGTCGAATGACCCATTATTTTATATAAATTAGTAAAAAAACAGAAAAGGAGTTTCGACGGGAGCATAATAAAGAGACAAAGAAAAGGACTTATACATTAAACGTTCATCTTTTTTTCGAATAGGCTCTGCACGTCTGTACAAACAATGAAACGCACAAAGAGATTCGCGGCAATAATTACAGTTGCAGTTATGTTGTTTACATCTATTTTTTCCGCTCCCGCCCTCGAAGCCTCTGCCGCAGGAACGGAAACTCCATTTTATTTGTGGAAGCAGTATGATGAGCAGTGGAAAGACGTATATATTGGCAACAATACAATCGGAAATATAGGTTGCTACGTTACGTCAGCCGCCATGCTTATAGTTTACGGCGGGCTCAGGACAGAAGCCGATTTTGATCCCGCAACGTTAGTTTATGAACTGAAATCCGTTGGTGGTTTTTCAGGGAACCTTATTTACAAGGGCAAAATAAACAAAGCTGTTCCTGGGTTTGATTACCGTTCAGAAGTTCTTCTCGGTAAAACAAAAGCGGAAAAAACAGAAGCTATCCAGTATTATCTCAACAAGGGATATTACATCATAGCAGGAGTTAAAAACCTTGGTCACTACGTTGCGATCCGTGAGGTTAAAAACGGCGTTGTTTACATGATGGACCCTGCTTCAGAATATAACGTACTTTTTGATTACTATTCCGTAAGCGGAGTTACAAAAATATTTCTTTACACGTCCACAGGCAAGAAAGTCAATATAGGTGACGTGTCGGATAACGTATCGGGAACAACTCCCCCAAGCGAATACGTTCCCGGTATTTATAAAACGACGGACAGGCTCAACCTTCGAGAGTCAGCTTCCACAACCTCTGCCGCTATTACAATAATTCCCGCAGATACGGAAATAACCGTAACGAAAACAAACGGTGTATGGGGCAAAACCTCTTTTGAAGGCTTCGAAGGCTACGTTTGCCTCGATTATGCTAATTTGATTTCGGAATATAAAGACCCCTCCGAGCTTTCATCTGAAGAACCGTCTTCCGAAGAATCTTCATCAGAAGAACCCTCATCCGAAGAACCTTCATTCGAGGAACCATCTTCCGAGGAACCATCTTCCGAAGAACCGTCTTCCGAAGAACCATCTTCCGATGAACCGTCTTCCGAGGAACCATCTTCCGAAGAGCCATCTTCCGAAGAACCTTCATCTGAAGAATCCTCTTCCGAAGAACCTTATGACTATGTTTCAGGAACTTATAAAACTACAGGAAGTATATACCTCAGAGAACAGCCAACAACTTCTTCTTCGATTCTGACAGTTATTCCATCGGGAACTGAAATAGTTGTCACAGAAACGTCAGGAATATGGGGAAAAACCTCATACGACGGATTTGATGGATATTGCGGTCTTAAATATACGGTTTTGTTAAATCCCACAGAAGAACCCCCTGTTGAACCTCCCGTTCAAGAAACACCTGTATCAATAACCACTGACGGAGAAAACCGTTTTACCGTTTTACCGTCAACAGATACATATAACAAGGGGTATTACGAAGTAACAAGCAATTTGAGATTGAGAGCGGATGCAACAACTTCCTCCGCAAGCCTTGCTATTATGTCCGCAGGCACAAAAATACAAATAACTGAAATCAAAGACGGTTGGGGAAAAACCGTATATAATCAGCTCACAGGTTGGTGTTCCCTTGAATATTGCAGGTTTGATAGCCCATATCTTATAGATACAACTATCTGCTCAGAAGGAATTGTAGGAATACTCGGAAAAGAAGCCGACCTCTCCTCTCTTTCCATAAACTTCAATTACAGCGACGGAAGCGTTTATTCCGTCAAAGGCGGAATCCAGATAAGCTATACAATTCCCACATCTGCCAAAGCAATAGATGCAACTGCAAAATACGAAGGAAAAAGCTATTCTTTCAAAATACTTTACCTTAAAAATTGCACCGTTAAAATCAAAGAAAACGTTACGTACGTTATCGTTGGAATAAACGAAACGGCTGAAAGCGTTTTTGGAGACAGCAATATTGAAATAATAACGGATAAACTTCACAATATTGACGGCGTAACCTTCAAAATAATTAAAGCCGGGGACGTTGACTGTAACGGAAGCATCTCCACAACAGACTATTTAAGAATAAAACAAGCATTTTTAGGAAATCACACCTTCACAAATGCAACGGAAATTGCCGCCGACGTTAACGGTGACGGTTCAATAAGCGCAACCGATTATCTTCTTATCAAAAACAAATTTATAAGTTAAGTAAAACAGCGAGGTTTTAGCATGAAAACGGATATAGAAATCGCCAAAGAGGCGAAGATGCAACCAATTTCTCAGATAGCCGCTTCTCTTGGAATAAATGATGACGACCTTGAGCCTTATGGAAAATATAAAGGAAAAGTAAGTCTTTCTTTTTCAAAGATGGAGAAAAAGGGCAAGCTTATTTTAGTTACGGCTATTACGCCAACCCCTGCAGGCGAAGGCAAAACCACAACAACAATTGGCCTTGCAGACGGAATAAAGCGTTTAGGAGAGAACGTTGTAGTTGCTTTGCGCGAGCCTTCGTTAGGTCCTGTTTTCGGTGTTAAAGGCGGAGCAGCAGGAGGGGGATACGCTCAGGTTGTTCCAATGGAAGATATAAATCTTCACTTTACAGGCGATTTTCACGCAATAGGCGCGGCAAATAACCTTCTTGCCGCAATGCTTGATAACCATATTCATCAAGGAAATTCCTTGAATATCGACCCGAGAAGAATTACTTGGAAACGCGCCGTTGATATGAACGACAGACAGCTCAGATTTATAACTGACGGCCTTGGCGGAAAGGCAAACGGTGTTCCCCGTGAAGACGGTTTTGATATAACCGTAGCTTCAGAAATAATGGCAATTCTCTGTCTTTCTTCATCCATAGACGATCTGAAAGAAAAGCTTTCAAATATTATTGTTGGTTACACCTACGATGACAAGCCTGTAACCGCAGGTCAGCTCAACGCCCAAGGTGCAATGACCGCTCTTTTGGTTGATGCCTTGAAGCCAAATCTTGTTCAGACTCTTGAGGGAACTCCTGCGTTCGTTCATGGCGGACCTTTCGCCAATATTGCCCACGGATGCAACTCCGTTATCGCAACAAAAACTGCTCTCGCTTTAGGTGACTACGTTGTTACGGAAGCGGGCTTCGGTGCAGATTTAGGCGCGCAAAAATTCTTCGATATCAAATGCAGAAAAGCAAAGCTGGAAGCTTCTGCCGTTGTTGTGGTTGCAACTGTAAGAGCCTTAAAAATGCATGGCGGTGTTCCCAAAACAGCATTAAAAGGTGAAAATATAGAAGCCTTGAAAGCGGGCATGCCCAACCTTATGAGACATGTTTCAAATATAGTTAACGTTTATAAATTACCCTGTGTTGTTGCAATCAACCGCTTCCCTGACGATACGGATGCAGAAATAGAAACAGTATCCGAAGAATGCAAGAAGCTTGGAGTCAACGTTGTCACCTCAACAGTATGGGCAGATGGTGGCGCAGGCGGTGTTGAGCTTGCAAAAGAGGTAATAAGACTTTGCGGTGTAGAAAGCAAGCAAGAGCTTTGCTATGAAGACGAAGCCTCCCCCGAGGAAAAAGCAGAAGCCATTGCAAAGCGCATTTACGGTGGAACAGGCGTTACCTTCACAACTAATGCAAAAAAACAGCTTGCTCTCATTAAAGAGCTTGGTTTCTCAAGCCTTCCCGTTTGTATGGCAAAAACGCAGTACAGCTTTTCCGATGATCCTACAAAAATATGCGCTCCCGAAAATTTCGAAATCACAGTAAGAAATGCCAAGGTTTGCGCAGGAGCAGGATTTATCGTAATGCTCACAGGTGATATAATGACAATGCCAGGACTCCCAAAAGTTCCTGCCGCGGAAAAAATCGACGTGGACTCCGAAGGAAATATATCAGGACTGTTTTAATACAAAACACAGATAGATATTTCTCAATAACTTTAAAGTATAAAATGCTTTTCCCAAAATCAAGGGAAAAGCATTTTTTGCGATTATTATAAATTCAAAATCATTCCGTTTACGAATCAAATTTCGTAATCAATTCTTCTTCCGTCAAAACAAACTTTTCAAAACCTTTATCGTCAAAGCAAAGAGAAACTGTATATTCCCCTTCCGTAAAGGTTTTAAGCATTGAAGACAAGTCAGGGGATTCGGTATCAGTGGTTTTCAAGCCGCTTATCCCCTCGCCTGTATATTTCAAAAAAGCTTCTTTTCTTGTCCAGACGTAGAAAAACCGTTTTTCAAGCTCCGACTTTATATCATTTTTGAACACGAATTTACGTTCGTTCTCCGTGAAAAATCTGTTACAAAGAGCCAAATCCACAGCTCTTGTCTTTTCAATATCAACTCCCGTTTCATTATCGGAAAGAGAAACCGCAAAGGCGTTCTCCGTATGCGAAATATTGAATTTTAAAGGACAGTTTTCAACGTATGGTTTGCCATTTTGTAAATACGAAATTTTTATTTTCGAAAGATCTAATGAGAGCTTTTCACCAAGAATGATTTTCACGAAAACGTGGGCATACAGTCTGGTTTTCTGCTCGCTTTCACGCCTTATCTTTTTTATGGAAGTCCTTTTTTCACAGTCTGCAAGCTCCCACATATAATCGGGTATGTAAAAATCCTTGTTTTCCATTTTCACAATGAATAATTCTGTCATTTTTTCACCGTTTTAAAACAATAGGGGCTGTCGCTTTTGCAACAACCCCATTTTTTCGTTAAGTAACGAATTAAGCAGCAGCTTCTGTAGAAGCAACTTCGGATGTAGCTTCGGATGTAGCTTCGGATGCAATCTTGGATTCGTCATCCTTGTCGATTTTTGATGTATCTGCAAGTGAAGAATCAGCTTTAGAAGAAGGTTCTGCGGAAGGTTCTTCAACGATTCCACAGGAAACAATAGAAACAACCAAAAGCATTGCTGCGAGAAGTACAACTAATTTTCTCATTTTTCTTTCTGACGTTTAACACACGTCTTTTCCTTTCTTTAATTAAATCAAACCTTTGGTATTATAGCATCTAATTGTGTATAAATAAATGTTTATTTGTAAAAAAATTCACAAAGCCCCATAACGACACATAACGTTTCTGGATGGAATTTTTATCCCTATCTTCGTTGTATTCCCTTGAAATACTATGATATGTTACTTTTTGAACTTATCGAAAAAGCTCTGCCGTTTTGTTGAAGCCTTCTTACCGCATTTTTCGTCAAAGTTGAGCAAAGCTTCTTTCTGCTCCTTGGAAAGACTTTTCGGGACGTCTATATTTACGGTTACGTACAAATCTCCCTTTGTTCTTCCGTTTACTCGCTGTATGCCTTTACCCTTTACACAGAATACCGTTCCCGACTGAGTTCCCTCTAGAATTTTAACTTCCGCCTTATCTTCAAGAGTAGGAACACTCAAAGTCGTACCCAATACCGCTTCAGCAAAGCTTATGGGGAATTCACAATGTAAATTTTCACCTTCACGCTGGAAGAATTTATGAGCTGAAACACTTACAACGAGAACAAGATCACCTGCGTTACCGTTTGGTGCGGAATGTCCTTGAGAACGCAAAGTCAGTCTTTCACCATCGTCAATACCCGCAGGAATAGTTACGTCCAAAGCCTTAGAAACAGTTTTCAAGCCTGAGCCTGAACACTTTTTACATACGTTTTTGATAGTTTTACCCTTACCACGGCAAGCGGAGCACGTTGTCTGTGACTGCATCTGTCCAAATATGGTATTCTGAACAGTTCTTACTCTGCCCGTTCCACCGCAGGTTTTACAAGTTTCTATATCGCTTGGATTCTCAGCTCCCGAGCCGTTACATGTAGAACAGCGTTCTTTTCTGGAAAACTCGATTTTCTTCTTACAGCCCAATGCCGCTTCCTCAAAGGTAAGCTTAAGACGAAGTCCGATGGACTCCCCTCTTTGTGTCTGTGCAGAACTTCTGCCTCCACCGCCACTGCCTCCGAAAAAGCTGGAGAAGATGTCCCCCATATCAAAACCGCCGAAACCGCCAAAATCAAATCCACCGAATCCGCCACCGCCTGATGCGGGATCAAAAGCGGCATGACCGTATTGGTCGTATTTAGCTTTCGCCTCTGCGTTGGAAAGAACTCCGTACGCTTCACCGACCTCTTTGAATTTCTCCTCGGCTTCTTTATCACCCGGATTAACGTCAGGATGGTATTTCTTCGCAAGCTTTCTGTATGCTTTTTTTATCTCGTCGTCGCTGGCACCTTTAGATACACCAAGGACTTCATAATAATCTCTTTTATCAGCCATAATATCCTACATTCGCAACATATGTGGCAGATGATCTCTGCCACATACTGCGCCTTATTCAGTTTAGTTAGCGTCTGTAAAGTCAGCGTCGTATGAACCGTCGCTGTTTTGACCGCTTGTGCCGTTATCGCCCATATCTGCCGGGCCTGCGTTGCCGTAAAGCTTTTCAGCTATAGGATAGAACGCCTTCTGAAGAGCTTCTGTATCCGCCTTTATAGCTTCTGTGTCGTTTGTAGCAACGGTTGCTCTGAGTTTTTCAATAGCATCAAGAACAGGCTGTTTTTCGCTGTCGCTTACTTTGTCGCCAAGGTCCTTAAGGGATTTTTCGCTTTGGAAAATAAGATGCTCTGCGTTATTCTTTGCATCAACAGCTTCCTTCTGTTTCTTATCTTCACCTGCATGAGCCTCTGCATCTCTTATGGCCTTGTCGATGTCTTCTTGGCTCATATTTGTAGAAGAAGTGATAGTGATATGCTGTTCTTTACCCGTTCCCTTATCCTTTGCCTTAACGTTAACTATTCCGTTTGCGTCAATATCAAAGGTAACTTCAATCTGAGGAACACCACGGGGAGCGGGAGTAATTCCGTCAAGGCTGAATCTGCCCAACGTTGTATTACCTGCCGCCATATCGCGTTCACCCTGAAGAACGTGGATTTCAACAGATGTCTGACTGTCAGCCGCTGTTGAGAATACCTGACTCTTCTGAACGGGGATAGTTGTGTTTCTGTCAATAATTCTGCTGAACACACCGCCCAAGGTTTCAATACCCAAGGAAAGAGGAGTTACGTCCAAAAGGAGAACGTCTTTAACCTCTCCATCAAGAACACCTGCCTGAACAGCCGCACCGAGAGCAACGCATTCGTCGGGATTGATTCCCTTGAAGGGCTCTTTGCCTATGAAGTTTTTAACTGCTTCCTGAACAGCGGGGATTCTTGTAGAACCGCCAACGAGAAGAACCTTATCAACCTGAGAAGGAGAAAGTCCTGCATCTCTAAGGCACTGTTTGAGAGGAACGAGAGTTTTGTCTACCAAATCTGCTGTAAGCTCGTTGAATTTTGCTCTTGTGAGAGTTTCATCAAAGTGCTTGGGACCTGTTGCATCAGCAGTAATAAAGGGAAGGTTAATCTGAGAAGATGTTGTGCTTGAAAGCTCAATCTTTGCTTTTTCAGCCGCTTCTTTAAGACGTTTGAGAGCCATTTTGTCGTTTCTGAGGTCGATTCCGTTTTCTTTCTTGAAGGTGTCGGCTATCCAATTCATAACCTTTTCATCAAAGTCGTCACCGCCCAAACGGTTGTTACCTGCAGTTGCAAGAACTTCAAAAACACCGTCGGAAATTTCAAGAAGTGAAACGTCGAACGTTCCGCCGCCAAGGTCGAAAATAAGGATCTTCTGATCAATGTCTTTATCAAGACCGTAAGCAAGTGCCGCAGCGGTAGGTTCGTTGATTATACGGAGAACCTCAAGACCTGCTATCTTACCTGCATCCTTTGTTGCCTGTCTCTGAGCATCGCTGAAATAAGCGGGAACTGTAATAACAGCTTTATCAACCTTACCGCCAAGATATGCTTCCGCATCAGCCTTAAGCTTTTGAAGAAACGTAGCGGAGATTTCTTGAGGTGTATAATTTTTGCCGTCTACAGCAACTTTTTTGTCTGTTCCCATGTCTCTTTTGATGGAAGATATAGTTCTGTCAGCGTTTGTGATAGCCTGACGCTTTGCAACCTGACCTACCATTCTTT
>JAZOCZ010000007.1:0-17294 GCA_045596755.1 Eubacteriales bacterium
AAATTATAAAATGCTTTTGAAAAAGTAAAACTTTCGATTGAATCGTAGACTTTGTAGTCCGTAAAATCGGTATAAAAATCTTTTTCAAAATTATCAACGGATATTTCAAGGTTCATGTAAGCAGGATATTCTGTCTCGTCAAAAAATGCGTTTGTATTTATTTCTGCAGATGCCTGTATGTTATTTTCTGTAGAAACAATTTCTATCTTACCGTCTTCGAAATCAAGGGTTTGTATTGATAAGGTGGATTTCAAAAGTTCTACGAATTTTTCATTCATAACGTGATTAGTTAATTCGTAACTATATGAAATACCCGCTTCCGTTTCTTCTTTATTTACCTTTGAATATGAGGAAGAAAAATCAAAGAAACAAAGATTTTTGTTTATATATTTGTTGTAGTTATCAACAGAACATTGAAAAGAAGATTTCCCGAGATAAACGTCGTTTAAGTATGCTATTCCATCAACGTAGTAATCTTCGGTTTTCCATATTTCGTAATCACCTGACATAATTTTACAAATGGAATATCGACTATCCTCCCATGTAACGTAATTATATCCCAACGTGGTAGTAGCATCTCCTAAAATGAAATCAACTTTCAATTCATATGAAAATTTGTCTGAATTCAAATATTTTTTTAATACACCTAATAGTTCTTCTTCTGTAGATAAAGGTATATCGTTGGACGTTGGTTCTTCTGAGGGAAGGTCTTCGTCGATGCTTTCTTCGGAACTTTCAGAAATCTCAATTTCTGCTGACGTTACGATACTCATTTCTTCATTCTCGCACGAACAAAGAAAACTTAAAGCAATAATCAAAGAAAGAAACATCGATACCAAAGACAGATATTGATTTGTTTTTGCTTTAATTTTCTTCATAATTATTTTCAAAATTAAAATCCAAGTATTATTATCATTTTATTTATAATATCATATAACTATTTTGCTGTCAAGGAAAAACATGAATTAAATTATAATTATAATTATAATAATTCCAATGAATGTTTTAAAATACCAATTAAACGCTTTTTTAATCTTCGGTTAATTTTTTCCTCGTATGCTTTGTAGAATTTATTTTCAGGTCGAAACTTTCCAAAAATCAAGTCAGCATATTCGTATTTAATTTTTTCTCCTGTAAAACTTGCGAGGATTATGACATATGGTTTTTTGTTATCTATTGCAAAAATTTCGTTTTCGATTAGAAATCCGTTGTCATACAGATATTTTCTTAATACTTCGGGATATGACATAGGTTGCAAAATGAGTTTGCATGATTTTGATTTATTTGCACCGTTTTGAATAATTTCAGAAATTAAATGTCCTCCCATACCGCAAATAGCGGCACAGTCATAATCATTTTCATTAACGTTTTCAAACCCGTTTGATAAAACGGTTCTAATTTTATGGGATAAATTATGTTCTTTGATATCACGTTCTGCACGTTTTAGCGGCATCAAATTAACGTCTGATGCAATGGCTTCTTTTATAATTCCTTCTTTGACAAGTTCAATGGGCAAAAGTGCGTGGTCGCATCCTATATCTAAAAGCCTCGTCCCCTTGGGAACGAGGCTTTTAATTGCAGAAAGTCTGTTATACATTACTTTTGTGGAATAATAGAATCTACGTTATCTTCGGATATAATTACAAATACATAATCAACGTATTCGTTACCCTCCGAAGCATAATCGGAGACTGCTTTTGTTACTGTAGAGTTTGTCAAAGAAAAACTGTCGTTTTCTTCAAAATAGGAATTATTGAAGTTTTGGACGAGCATAGAAACCATTGCGTTTGAAGTATCATCTCTGAGGAATACTGCACTTGGGAGATCTTTGCGGTTTGTTTTGAAATAAAGGTTTTCGCAAGCACCGAAAACATTATCATCTTTTGTATCTGTGTAATATTCGTTGGATTCCATATCAGAATATACAACTAAATCGGAAAGAGAACAGATTGAATCAGTGTTTTCAGGGATTGACGTTGTGAAGTTTTGTTTTGCATAGTAATATTTTTCTGTAAAGATATCTTTATCCAAACCCAATGAGGTTACAAGGTTTCCACCTTTGCCAATAACTTCATCGAATTTATATTGATATGCTTCAGAATAAATATATTCAGAGATTGCCTCATAAGTAAGATATGCACCAAAATCGGAAAGATTTCCACTTGTTTTGTAATACAAAGGAGTTTCTGAGTTTTTGTTTGCCATGAAAGCATCTGTAAGATTTATTACGTCAACGCTTTCAATTTCGGAAAGAGCCTTACAAATTTGATCGAATTTTGTGTTGTAACTTACCTTTTTAATGGTTTCAGGAATTCTTTCTTCGCAAATTGTAAGCATGCTGGGAACCATAACGTAAACATATTTTATATCCTTCTTGGAGGTATCAGAAGCTATCTTATCTTTGAATTCTTTGAGTTCTGTGTTGGTGAGAAGATTCTCGCCTTTGTATCCACTTACAAGACTTTCAAAGAAAAGGGTAGAACCATTGCCTAACATAACGGCAGAACCATCAAGAGGCTTTTCAGCAACTGCATTGTGTTTAGCTGTAAAGTGAGTTTTAACACTCTCATTTTTGCCTTCAACAGTTGCGGAAATTTCGTAATACTGTTCGGTTGTACTTTCAAGGGTAATTTCTATTATGAAGTAGTTACCGATGGAATCAGTTGTATAAACTTCTTCTTCATCTGCAACGTTAACAATTTTAACGTTTGCACCAGCTTCACATGAACCTGCAACAATTACGGAATAAGGTTCTGTGTTAATAACGTTGGTTACAACAGGACATTCTGTATAACCTTCTTCTGTGGAAGGGGTTGAAGAAACTTCAGTACTTTCTTCATCTTCGCTATATGCTTCAGCAGCTGAAATCTGATCCAGGAACGCGGTATCGTTTTTTTTGCCTGAACAGGAGGCCATTGAAAGCATCATCAAAGCGATAAGCAATAATGAAAGCAAAGATTTTAAATTAAATATGTTTTTGTTCATTAGAGTTTTCCTTTCATGCCACAAAATTGGCGTGGGGGTTATTCGTCCTGGGAGTTTGCTTTTGCATCTTCGATGATTTTCATCTTAACAGGACCTGGTGCTTCTTCGTATCTGACAAATTCAAAGGTAAAAGTACCTCTGCCTTGTGTCATAGCACGAAGTTGGATAGCGTAATCGCTCATTTCTGCAGTTGGAACTTCGGCTTCAACAACAGTATATCCTTTCTTGTCAGAACTTTGTTCTGTGCCGCTGATTCTACCTCTACGCTTGTTAACGTCACCGATAATATCACCCATAAGGGAGTCGGGAGTGAGGACCTTCAATACACCGATAGGTTCAAGGATAGCGGGGTCAGCCTTGGGAATACCATCTTTGAATGCCAATATTGCAGCAAGTTTGAAGGACATTTCGGAAGAGTCAACATCATGGTATGAACCGTCAAAGAGGTTCGCATGAATATTAATAACGGGATAGCCTGCAAGAATACCCTTCTGCATTGCTTCAAGAAGACCTTTTTCAACAGCGGGGTGGAAGTTCTTTGGAACGCTTCCGCCGAAGATGGATTCAGTAAATTCAAGTCCTTCGGATGCTCCGGGGGAGAATTCAATTTTAACGTGACCATACTGACCGTGTCCACCTGACTGTTTCTTGTGTTTACCTTCAGCCTGAGCCTTACGTTTGATAGTTTCTCTGTAAGCAACCTTTGCAGTTACAGTATCAACGCTTGCACCGAAGCGGTTTTTAAGCTTGGAAACCATAATATCAATATGCATGTTACCCATACCGTAGATGCACATCTGCTTGGTTTCAGCATTGTTTTCATATTTTAATGTATAATCTTCTTCAAGAATCTTTGAAATACCTGCTGAAATCTTATCTTCATCACCCTTTGCCTTGGGAACAATAGCCTGGCAATAGTAGGGAGTTGGGAATTTGATTTTTGCGTATTTAACACCAGAAGAAGAAAGAGTATCGTTAACGTTGGAGTTTGTAAGTTTAACCGTTGCACCGATATCACCGTAACAAAGTGTATCAACGTTACTCGTCTTTTTACCGACAAACGTATATATACTCGCGATTTTTTCAGATTGACCTGTTGTGCTGTTAGTAAGCATTGCTGGTAACGTAAGAGTTCCGTTCATAACGCGGAAGAAGCTACGTTTTCCAACGTCTTTATCAGCAACTGTTTTGAAAATGAAGAGGGAAGGAGCGCCGTTTTCGTCGGCAGAGATTTCCGAAATAGTTCCATCAGCATTTTCAACCATTTCTTTCATTTTGTCTACAGGAGAGCAGAAGAATTTTGCGATGGAATTCATGAGGGATTTGATACCCGCAAGAGACGTTGAAGAACCAGAGAATACAGGAGCAATAGAACCGTCAACAAGTCCTTTAAGAAGGGCATCTTTTGCTTCATCATGAGTAAACGCTTCACCTTCGAAATATTTCATCATGAGTTCGTCGTCAGTTTCAGCAAGTGCTTCTGTGAATACGAGACGATATTCTTCAATGAGATCTTTTGAACTTTCAGGAAGTGTTGAAGGAATAATCTCGCCTTTAGCGTCAAATTCAACAGCTTTGTCTGTAAGAAGGTTATAGAAAATCTTTGGATTTCCGCCTTCTGTAGCAGGTACGAAAAGAGGGCAAACTGCTTTTCCAAAAGTTTCTTCCAAGCCCTTGAGGGTTTTTCGGAAGCTGGAGTTTTCATCATCAAGTTTATTGATAAAGAAAGCTCTGGATTTTCCTTGTGCCATTTCCCAAGCAAGCTCTGTACCAACTTTATGCCCTGATTTACCGTCAACAACGATTATAGCGGAGTCTGCAACTCTGAGAGCCTGCCTTACTTCGCCTTCAAAATCGAAATAACCGGGAGTATCAAGAATATTGATTTTTGTATTATTCCATTCAAAGTTTGCAAGTGATGCGGAAATAGAAATAGAGCGTTTGATTTCTTCAGGAACATAGTCACAAACGGTATTACCGTCTGCAGATTTTCCCAATCTGTCAGTTGCTTTAGCGAGGTAAAGCATCGCTTCAGCGAGAGCAGTCTTACCGTCTCCACCATGACCAACTAATGCAATGTTTCTGATTTGATTTGATTTGAAAATAGCCATTATTGTACTCCTCTGTTTTATTTTGAATTATTTATTCAATGACATCCCTATTATATAACACTTTTTTAAAATATTCAATAGTTTTTTTCATAAAAAAATGTTTTTTTTAGAGAAAAATACCAAAAATATAGTTTATTTTAAAAACGATAGGATGAAAATTGTGAATGACCAGAGGATTTGGAAGATAAACGCATGCTCCGAAGAGAATTCATTTATGCCACCTGTGATTGATAAAAATATCATAAGAATGGATGTGAGGAGTACACCGGCAAGCATGATTATTCCGTTACTTTTAATGGAATGTCTTGCTTTATCGCATAGCATGAATGCTTTAAGGAACGAACGCATAGAGTGCTTCGAAACTATGCCTGAATCTATTTTCTCAAAATATTCTGTAACGTCAGAAGGGGATTCGGATTTGAGAATAGATATAGGACAGTTCAGACCGTCAGCATGAAACGCAAGAAGTGCGTTGTTGATGTTTGGGTCAAGTGTCTTTATACCGATACAAAGACCGCATTTATACATATCCGAAAGAAGTTTTTTGAAACCTTTTTGCGGTGTGTATTTGAAGTAAAGTTTTGCGGCAAGAATGTTGTTAGCTCCAAAGAACATAACAGAACCGCCATTTTTTTCATATATTCTGTCTTCGTCTTCTTCTTCAAAAAGGAGACCACGGTTTTTCATGAAATTACCGTTGCCAAGATAGTAGTCAACCCCGTCTGCGGCAATAACCAATCCGTTTTCCTCGGATTCAATAACCTTTATAACAGTATGTTCTTCAATCACTCCGTCAACCGCATCTGAAAAGAGTGATTTAAGAGGACCTCCAATATGAGTAAAAAGTCTTGAAAGTTCAACGATAATCTGGTCGATTCTCATATTGTGATATGCCTTCATATTTGTCATTTTAACTCTGTTTGAAGGAAAAATTTCCAAATCTTCAAAGGAAACCACGGAAGCGTTTGCGTATTCTTCCGCAGCTCGTTCGCCAATAATTGCGGAATCAAGTTTTTTGCATACAAGATTGGCTTTTATAAGTGGAAGAGAAATAGCGAAGAATGACGTTGCAGGCATTGCGGCGCATATAAACGACGTTGCCGCCGTAAAAGATGAATATATATCTGTTTTGCCATGGAAGAAACAAATTGAAAATATTAAAGCGGAGACAAAAAACAAACCGGGGATTATTGCTACAAGAATGTCTTCACTTTTTGGTTTTTGTGAAATTCTTTTGAAAAATGAGGATATAAATGGAGATTTTGATACGGTATAAACGTCTGAATCTTCAAGAAGATATGTATAGAAATTTGAAGCCTCTTTTGATGTTGCCGATAATTCTGAGGCGGCATATTTTTCTTCATCTGTGGAGATTATACCAAAGCAGTAAAGGTCTTTTTTGCATTTAAGATAAGTTGCAATACTGATAAATAATGCCATAAGAGAAGGAATTGCAGTAAATATAACAATACCGTCTTCTTGATTGAACAGCGTGCAAATCGTATGTAGCGTAGTTACCAATGCTGTAGCAGAAAAAACCGATTCTGATGATAATTTACCTGTTGTGAAGGATTTAAGACCGTTTAAGAACGTTCCTTTGTGAAGTGCTATCGCAAAGAACATAAGTTGAAGTTCGGCAAAAATATATAAAACTCCATATTTTTTGTATGAGATCAACTCAGCAAAGGAATCATTGTATTTAGCAAAGATTTTTAAAATAAATATCAATGTAAATATCGAAAGGGTACAAACAAGTTTTTTGAATGCAAGAGATGCTGAATTTTTCAAAAGTTTTTCTGATTCAGCTTTGTCTTCAACAGATTCATATTCAAAACCTTGGTATTCTTCACTTTCTTTGAAAACTTCCTCTTTTATTTCATCATCGTCTGAAAAAACGCGGTATTTGAAAAGTTTGGAGAAAATTGTTTCATCGCTTTCTTCAGAGAAATTGTTGCCTTCAGAAAGTTCATCGTTATTTATCATATCAAAAGCGATTTTGAGATTTATATCATCTTCGCTTTCTTTTTCTTCCTTTTCGGGAATCATATCAAGAGTAAGCTGGGATGAGTTTTCTTCCTCGGATTCAATTTTAATTTCACCGTTCAAAATGCGTTCGGAAAGATTGTCAAAACTTTTTTCATTTGTAGTTTCAAGGGAAGTAACTTTTTCTTCAGGAAGTTCATCCTCGCTATCCGTTATCGTTCCCTGAACAAACCTTGGTGAAATTTTCAAGTCTGATTTTTTTGTCAGATGCCTGTTTTCTTTCAAATCAAAAGTTTTCGTTGCATTGTTTGAAGACGTTTTTTTGAAAGGTGAAAGCGGGATATCAGATTTTACAATATTATATATCTCGTCTATTTTTTTCTGATTAAGACGTGATTGTAAGCCTTTATAATATTCTTCAAGGTCTGAATCCTCCATAACAAGTTCTTCAAGCCTTGTTTTCAGCATTATTATAGAGTCATCGTCTGAGTTTTCCGTAGTTTCACTCATGGCTCTGATATCTGGTGCTTTGAGGTCAGTTTTGAATTTTGGAATAGATGAAGAAATCATCAATTCGTTTGATTCGTCAGCATTATTTAAAAGCTCATTTATTTTGATTCTGTTCAATTTGCGTGACGTGGCTTTAAAACTACAGGCATATGCTGTATTGGTGGACAAAAAACATACCTCCCTTACGGGTTATCTGAAATTTAAGAGTTTTTAAGCATCGGTGCGGCTTTGAACATAACTACAGCCGCGGCGGCAGAAACGTTCAGGGAATTTATTTTTCCGTACATTGGAATTGATAAAACAAAGTCTGATTTTTTTCTGAGAAGTTCTGAAACGCCTTCTCCTTCGCTACCCATAATAATGCATGTTGGGGAGTCAAATACCGTCTTTGAGTAATCCTCTCCGTCGGCTTCCATGGCGTATATCCATAAACCGTTCTTTTTCAATTCCTCAACGGCGGATGAGAGATTCGGAACTTTTGCGATAAGCATATGTTCAGATGCTCCTGCGGAGGATTTATGTACTACGGGTGTAACTGAAACTGAATGTCTCTTTGGAATAATTATTCCGTGGACTCCTGCACATTCTGCGGACCTGATAATAGCTCCCAGATTGTGAGGATCGTTTATACCGTCTGCAATTATAACAAAGGGTTTTTCGTTTCTCTCGCGTGCAAGATTTATTATATCCTCTATTTCGCAGTATTCCTTCGTTGCGGCAAGTGCAACAACGCCTTGATTGTTAGTACCGAATGAATCAATTTTTGATTTATCCGCTTTTACAACGGGTATTCTTCTTTTGGTGCAGAGGTCAAATATTTTTTTCTTGAATTTTTCTTCACATCCGCTGAATATATAAACTTTTTCAACCGCTCTTTCGGAAAGAAGAAGTTCTGTAACGGAGTTTCTACCTAAAACAATATTTTCGTTTTCCATACAAATTCCTATTAAAAAATGATTATTTTTTCCGTTTGTTTGAGTATATCACATAAAACTCTCTTTGTCACTATAAATTTTATAAAATTCCGAAAATCATAAAATATTTTCACGAAACTAAGGGAATAATAGCGAAAAAAGCAATTTTACGGAGAAAGTTGTTTATGCTTACGTTGATTGAAAGAACCTTTGTTTTTTATATAACTTTAATGTTTTTAATGCGTATATCCGGAAAGAGACAAGTTGGTGAATTACAACTTTCTGAATTTGTAACGGCAGTAATGATATCGGAATTGGCTGTGTTGCCGATAACCTCTAAGGATACTCCCGTTTTAATTTGTTATGTACCGCTTATAACCGTAATATTTATCGAAGTTGCTCTTTCTCTTATTTGCAGAAAATTTGTTAAAATCAGACGATTTTTTGACGGTTCACCAATAACTCTTGTTTCGAAAGGAAGGATAGTTGAAAAAAATCTTTCTAAAACAAGAGTAAGCATTGATGAAATATTTGCAGAAATAAGGCTTTGCGGTTACAGAGATATCTCCGAAATTCAATACGTTATTCTCGAACAAAACGGGAAACTCAGCGTTATTCCAAAAACGGGAAACCAAACCGTTACATTGAATGATTTGAATATCAATAATTCTGACGTTGGCATGGGTCATTGTGTTATAATAGAAGGGTATATAGATAAAAATGCTCTTGACACCATTAGTAAAAAGGAAGAATGGCTTATGGGGAGATTAAAAGCAAAGGGAATTACTGATATAAATAAAATCCTGTATTTTATAATAGACGACGTGGGAAATGAAAACATAATCGTAAAGGAAGATAAAAAATGAAAGGATTTTTAATAATGCTCTTTGCTTTTTTGTTTCTTCTGTGTTTTGTATTTTTTGAAGAATATTACGTCAGAAATACGTCCGATGAACTCGCCTTAATGATTAGCAACGTTCAAAACCTTAAGGAGTTTGAAAAAGTTCAAAAAAGATGGGAAAAGGAGGAAAAAAGACTTTCCTGGTTTGTAAATAATAAAGAACTTGAGAAAATAACTTTGGAGTTAGAATCTGCTGAAGAATATTTAAAAGCCAACAACGAAAATTTTTACAAATCCCATATAGTAAGAGCAAAGATAAGAATGGAAAATCTACCAAATTATTAAAGTGATTATTTTAAAAACATACTGCTTAAATCTTCACCTAAAAGATTGTTTTCAACTTCAAGCAAAGAGCATATCGTTTTTCCAAGACAAGCAAAGGAAGAAACAGAACCTAAATCGCAGGGTACTATATTTTTTCCATATATTATAGCGAAAGTATATTCTCTTGAATGATCCGTTGAAGGAGTTGCAGGATCACAACCATGATCGCTTGTAAGGATGAAAACATCCGTATCTCTTAATTTTTTTATTGAATCTTTAAGGAATACGTCAAAATCAGATACAGCCTTTGCATATCCGTCTATGTTGTTTCTATGACCGTAAACAGCATCAAAATCAACCAAATTTGTAAAGCAAAGTCCATCAAAATCCATATCAAGAACTTTTGAGAGGGATTCCATTGCAACCGTATTGGTAGCACCCGGATAAGATTCCGTAATTCCTTTACCCGCAAAAATATCTTTGATTTTTCCAATGGAAATAACGTCTTTTCCTGCCGCTTTCAAAACGTCAAGAGTTGAAGTTGGGGGTTCTAAAGAATAATCGTGCCTGTTTGCAGTCCTTTTAAAATTTCCTGCCGTTCCAATAAAAGGTCTTGCAATAACTCGTCCTACTGCATGTTCACCGCAAAGAATTTTTCTTGCAATTTCGCAATATCTGTATAATTCTTCAATCGGAACGTATTCCTCGTGTGCAGCGATCTGAAATACGCTGTCAGCGGAGGTGTATACAATTAACTTTCCATCGCGAATGCTTTCTTCACCGTAATCATTTATAACCTCTGTGCCTGAATATGGGAGATTGCAGATTGTTTTTTTACCCGTTTGCTTTTCAAACTCGTCTATAATTTTTTTTGGAAAACCATTTGGATAAGTAGGGAAAGGACGGTCTGAAACGACTTGGCACATTTCCCAATGTCCCGTAACGGTATCTTTTCCTGCAGATGATTCGGAAAGACGACAATATGATGCGGTTGGGTTCTCGACACCTTTGTCGGGAGTGCCGACAATGTTGAAAAGCCCCATTTCCGTCATGGTAGGTGCGTTGAATTCGGGCGAATTATATATTGCTTTAAGAGTGTTTGAGCCTTTGTCTCCGTAATTTTCCGCATCGGGAAGTTCACCGATGCCAAGGCTGTCAAGTACGGTTAAAAATATTCTCATAGCGTTACCTATACGGAAAACCGTATCCTTTCCAAGTACATTTTATGAATTAGTTATGATTTTTTGTTTCTTTCGATAATAGCGTCACGGTATGCCTTTGCCGCTTGCTCATTTTTATTTTGTCCGTAGGAATAATACTTTCTGTTTTTTAAATCATCGGGTAAATACTGTTGTTTAACGTATGAATCAGGATAATCATGTGGATATAAATATCCTTGTCCACCAAATTCCCCGTAACTGTCCGCATGAACGTTTTGAAGGCATCTCGGAAAAACTGCACCTTTTCCTGCTCTGACGTCTTCTGCGGCTCTATCATAAGCCATATAAGCAGAATTCGATTTTGGAGATGTGGCAAGTAAAATACAAGCCTCTGCTAAAGGTATTCTTGCTTCAGGCATGCCAAGCTGAAGGGCTGAATCAACGCATGATTTCGTTATAGTAATAGCAAGGGGGTAAGCAAGTCCAACGTCCTCGCTTGCAATAACCAAAAGCCTTCTGCAAGCGGAAATCAATCCACCGTTTTCGAGTATTTTTGCAAGATAAAAAATTGCGGCATTTTCATCGGAGCCTCGAATTGATTTTTGAAGTGCGGAAAGGGAATTGTAAAATTCATCTCCGCCTTTATCAAAACGTTGACCTGCATTTTTCAGAAATGCTCTTGCGGTTTTCTCGTCAATTTCGCCTTCTGATATTACATAGCATAAGTTTTCAAGCATATTGACAGCTTTTCTGACGTCTCCACCAACGGAATTGGAAATAATCTGCAATGCTATGTCAGACGCAGTTATATTTCTTTCGCATGATTCATTGAAAATATTTAATGCACGGCTTAAAAAATCCTTAATCTCGTCTGCTTCAACGCTTTTGAATTCAAATACAGCAGAACGAGATACTAGGGCGGGGTATATATAGAAATACGGATTTTCTGTTGTTGAGCAGATAAGAGTTACTCTGCCGTCCTCAACGTATTCGAGAAGTGATTGCTGTTGTTTTTTGTTGAAATATTGAATTTCATCGATATACAAAAGGATTTCTCCACCTGTATAAACGGAATTTGTTTCTGAAAGTATTGCCTTTAAATCAGAAAGTGATGCAACGGTTGCATTGAGTTTTCTGAATGTTTTACCCGTTTTGGAGGCAAGAATATCAGCCGCTGTTGTTTTTCCGACCCCAGGAGGACCGTAGAAAATCAAAGAGGGCATGTGACCTCCGCTTATCATTTTCATAAACGGAGCGTTGTTGTCAAATAAATGCTTTTGTCCGACCATTTCGGAAAAGTCTTTAGGGCGGACAATTTCAGCTAAATTCATTATTTACCCCCGTAAATATCTGTCAATTTTAAAAAATGTGATTTAATAAGTAAATAATCTGCGGATTCGATTCTTTCGTTGAAATCAATATCCGATGCTTTTATTTGTGAAGTTGTAAGAGTTATATTACCTAAAAAGTATTGTTTAATTCGTAGATAATCTGTTGAGGATAACATTCCATCACCATCAACGTCCCCCAAAAGAATTATAACGTAACTTTGTAAATTCATACCTGTATATGCGTTTCCTTCTGGAATGAAATCTACGTTTTCATAAAGTCTCAAAAAAGATGAAATCAATGAATTGGAAACATTTGTTCCCATAATGGATATACTTTCATTTGACGTTTGAACTTTGTATGTGTTCAAAGGATCTTTTCCGCAGAATACAATAGAATTGCATTCTGCAATACAGTTTTTAATCGTTCCGTAATCGTTATTACCTGCAATTCCACCGAAGTTATCATGCGTTACGTCTGATTTTACAGCACAATTTATAATCAGCCCTTCGTTATAACCTGCAATTCCTCCTGACGTCATATGTTCAGAGTTCAAGTTCGCATATACAGCGCAATCCATAATAATTCCAAAATTTCTTCCAGCGATACCGCCAGTAAATGAAGTAGAGTCAAAATAACTATCTTTTATTATAAGATTTTTTATAATTCCTTTGCTATGTACTTGACCAAAAATTCCTGAATCAACGTCACCTTGATAATTTATGCCTTTTATGGTGTGATTTTTACCATTGAAAATTCCACCAAATAAGGAAGGAAAAGAAAATTCCATATTTGAAAAGTCAAGGTCAGAAGTCAGAACGAAAACAGTATCGATGAATTTGTTTCCATTATTTACAAGGGTTGCAAAAAACAAAAATTGTTCTTCGTTTTCAATAGTCACGTGTCCATAGTATTTTTCATAAAGGCAGAAAAGTCTGAGATAGTTGTTCAGAATATCTCTTTCACTTCCACCGTTTATAATTATATCCTTTGTACTTTCCAAAAGTGACGAAAGTTTTTTATCTTCGTAATATTCAGTGCCAATGGGGAGCATATAATCATAAAGCATTTGTGTATCGGGAGATTCATATATTTCAGGTTCAACGTGAGCTTTGATACAAAGGTTTCCGAAGTTTGCCCCCGCAATATCAGTCCAATTTTTGCAATCGTTTGATGCAAAACTTTTTCCTATAACCGAGGCTCTGTTGTCAGTTCCCTCCGAATAAAAATGAACCTCTGAATTTCCGCTTATTTTTAAAACAACTGAAAACGCTTGACCTTCTTTTATAAAAACGGGAGATGGCAGGTCACATAAATAATATCCAACCGAAGGAGCAAATCTATTAAAACTACATAAAAGCTCTCCATCAGTAGGGGATGTATACCCTTCATTCAAGGCATAAACAAATATTTCATGTTCAAGTTTCGGATCAGCTGAGTAAAATGCGATTTTTTTCAATAAACCGTTTTCGGTTGCATCGAAAATGTTTGCATTATATGCAATACCTGAACTGTCCAATGTAAGTGATTTGGAGTAACCAAATCCATCATATTGGTATATCTGATGGATTTTATCTTCGGAAGGCTTAGCGGTAAATGAGACTATTCGTTTTAATCCTGCGGTTTCGTATGACATCCAAAAATATCCGTCATCGCCCCACGAATCCCCTCGTGTATTTCTGCAAAGCCATGCTCCGTTAGACGAGGGTTTTACAGTTTTAAAATTATCTTTTGAAAAATTGTCATCCCATCCAACAATTAAGGTGGCATGGTTAGAAGTTGAATAACTGTTTTCGTAAAAACAATATCCGTTTTGACTTTTATTGTAAAAGGTAGGAACGTCACGGTACGAAGCCATCAACGCTCCGTTTTCAACTATTGCTTTTTTTATGGATGAAAAATCATTTTTTTCAAAAACATTTACTTCTGTAACTGTATATTCAGAAACGTATCTTTCATTTTCTCTTATAACGGTTGAGTTTATATTATTCACATCGTATTCGGCAAACTCTTCAAGCTCAAGACCGAATCCTCTTGATAATGCCCATATGACGTATAAATCATTACCACCGTATTGATAGGGGTTTGTAGCGGAATATCCGTCACCGTATGTAAGGTCGCTTTCATCGTCAATAGCGGTATTTATACAAAACCACCCAAGATGTGCTTCGGATAAGTCAATTGTGGAATCAGCGTATCCGCCAACGATAAGGGAGGATTCAATTGCACCTATTGCAGCAAATGCCCAACAGGTATTGGCGGATCCTTGATCCTTGACAGAAGTAACGTAGCCAAAATCTCTCAGATCATAAGAATCTGAGAGTTCGGCGCTTACAAATGTAAAATTTACTGAAAATAAAATAAAGGAAAAACCTAACAGTAAAGAAAATAAACAAGTACAAATTTTTCTCATTATTTTAGGAATTATTTTTATTTTTTTCATGGGTTTATTTCCATAACAGTCCTTGTTTCAAAGGCACGTTCAACCAAACCTTCCACGTCGAGTTTTGCTTCTTCTGCAAGAACTCCTTCCAGTGTAGGTCTTGTATTTGGATGCTTTGGTGTGAAAACCGTACAGCAATCGTCGTAGGGGAGTACGCTTATATCAAAAGTCTCTATAGATCTTGAGATTTTTACAATTTCTTCCTTGTCAAGTCCTGCGCAGGGACGAATAACTGGTATTGTTGCAATAGCATCAGTTACAGCCATTGCGGGTACAGTCTGGCTTGCAACCTGACCAATACTTTCACCTGTAATAAGAAGTTGTGCACCAATTCTTA
This sequence comes from Eubacteriales bacterium, assembly GCA_045596755.1. Lineage (GTDB taxonomy): Bacteria > Bacillota > Clostridia > Oscillospirales > CAG-382 > SIG653. The sequence continues at coordinate 14,938 of JAZOCZ010000007.1, forward strand.
AAGCGTGTTTCAACGCAAGACGCATCATAAATCTGCGAAGCAGAACAGTAAAGAGTTTGTTATCACAATGCTTCATAAGTTGTTCCTGAATTTCAGTAACGGATATACAGTTAAGATAAAGTTTACCGTTGTATTCAGCCAACTTTGAAGCCAAATCTATAACCTTTTGTTTTGCATTATCACTTGTGTATGGTGGGCTTTCGAAGTATACGCAATCAACACTTATACCTCTTTTTGACATCATAAAACCCGCAACAGGGCTGTCTATTCCGCCTGAAAGAAGTAAAAGCCCCTTTCCCGCACTGCCTGACGGCATACCGCCTAAGCCTTTTTCACCGCCGTTGTGCACGTATGCATATTTTTCACGCACTTCAACGAAAATCGTAACGTCGGGATTTTTAACGTCAACTTGTAAATTATGCATGGAGTCAAGTATAACACCACCAATCTCCGCACTTATTTCGGGTGATTTGAGAGGGAAGGATTTATCACTTCTCTTTGATTCGCATTTGAATGTTTTTGCTTTTCCAACGAGAGAGCGAATATTCTCCTTGACACAAGCGGATATAGCGTCCATATTTTTATCACATTGATATCCGATGCATATTGTGGCTATTCCAAAAAGTTTTTTCAGAATGGAAAATGCCTCATCCATGTCAGCGTCTTCATCACCGCTTATATATAGAGTTGATTGTGCATATTCAAGGCTGAAGTTTCCCTCAGCCTTTCTAAGCATTTCTTTTGCTCTTTTAACGATAAGGCTGTCAAAATATCCTCTGTTGAGCCCCTTCATAACAACTTCGCCGTATTTCAGTAAAAGGACTTTTTTGTTTTCGTTTGAATTATTCATAAATAATTACACAAGTTTTTCAAGTGCCAAAGTGATGCTTTGCTTCATCGCTTCGTACTTTTTAACCTTTTCTCTTTCAGCATCAATTACTTTTGCGGGAGCTTTTGCAACGAAGTCAGCGTTTGCAAGTTTTGCCGTTGCTCTTGCAAGTTCTTTTTCTGCATCTTCAAGTTCTTTCGTAAGACGTTTACGTTCGCCTTCGATATCAACCATTTCTTTTGTGCGAATATAAACGGTTGCGCCTGACGTGATTATCTGAACACATTCGTCTGCATCTGCGGGAGCGTTATCGATAACTTCTACAGCGGAAGCAGAAGCAAGTTTTTCAAACCAAACGTTTGAACTTTCGAAAAGTTCTTTATGTTCTGTTTTGATATAAAGAGCAGATTTCTTTGAAGGGGGAACGTTCATTTCAGAACGTCTGTTTCTGATTGCTTTAATAGCATCAATAGCATACTGAACGTTTTCTTCATCCATTGAGAATGAAAGTTTGTCGTTGTATACTGGGAATGAAGAAATCATGATGCTTTCGCCCTCATGAGGAAGTTTCTGCCATATTTCTTCCGTAATAAAAGGAGTGAAAGGATGCAACAGTTTCATCGTGTTTGAAAGAACGTATACGAGAACCTTGCAAGCTACCTGATAGCTTTCAGTTCCTTTTGCGTTTAGTCTTGGTTTAACAAGCTCAATATACCAATCGCAGAATACGTCCCAAATAAAGTCATAAAGTTTGGAAACAGCAACGCCCAATACGTATTTATCAATGTTTTCGTTAACTTCCGCAACCAAAGTGTTATATTTGGAAAGAATCCATTTATCTTCTTTTTCAAGAGCGATGGATGTCATATCTTCAGGAACAGTAATTCCTTCTTCAAGGTTCATAAGAACGAATCTTGCAGCATTCCAGATCTTGTTGCAGAAGTTACGTGATGCTTCAACACGTTCTTCATAGAAACGCATATCGTTTCCAGGGCTGTTACCAGTTGCGAGGGTAAATCTTAAAGCATCAGCACCGTATTTGTCAATAATTTCAAGCGGGTCAATACCGTTGCCGAGGGATTTACTCATTTTTCTTCCCTGAGAGTCTCTGACCAAGCCGTGAATAAGAACGTCGCTGAATGGCTTTTCTTTCATTCCTTCGAGACCTTGGAAAATCATCTTTGATACCCAGAATGTGATTATGTCATATCCCGTAACGAGAACGCTTGTGGGATAGAAATATTCAAGATCTTCTGTCTGATTTGGCCAGCCAAGAGTTGACATAGGCCAAAGGGCAGAGGAGAACCATGTGTCGAGAACGTCTTCGTCCTGAGTGATTTTTTTGCTTCCGCATTCGGGACAAACCGTAACGTCTTCTTCGGAAACCGTCATCTTGCCGCAATCCTCACAGTAGAAAGCGGGAATTCTGTGACCCCACCACAGCTGACGTGAAATACACCAGTCAAGAATATTTTCCATCCAGTTAAGGTAGTTTTTGGAAAATCTTTCGGGAACGAATCTTATATCC
>JAZOCZ010000008.1:0-5732 GCA_045596755.1 Eubacteriales bacterium
AAAAAAATTATTCGCATAAAGGTTTTATTTCTATGCCGTCAAGATTTTCCCAAACGAATACACCTTTTTCAAAAATAGCGTATCCTCTATCGCTTTTGTTTTTTGGGATCGAAACGGACCCTGGGTTTACGTATCTTATACCTTCTATAATCTTATCGGTTGGTATATGCGTGTGACCATAAACAACAATGCTTCCGTTCGGAACCGGAAAAGGTGCAAGTGGTGCAAATTTATGACCATGCGTTGCATAAAGGGTAAATCCATCAGAGTTGATAACAGCGTTTTCCGATAAAATTGGGAATTCGAGCATCATCTGATCGACTTCTCCATCGCAATTCCCTCTTATTGCAACTATTTTTTCTTTATAAGAATTCAAAAGAGAAGCAACTTTTTTACAATCGTATTCCATCGGTAAATCGTTTCTTGGCCCATGATACAAAAGATCACCGAGAAGTAACATCAAATTACAATTTTTTTCTTCAAATTTTTCAAAAAGTTTCTTACAGCAGGCGTAAGAACCATGAATATCGGAAGCAATCATTATTTTCATTTTTTCCTTGATTCCTTTACAGCCTTTTTTATAATATTGAACGTTATTTCTTCACCCTGAGTCGCGAGCATTTCCAACCATCCTCTGAGAAGTTCAGCTGTGTTCTTGTGCATTTGTATTGCAGCGTTACCTTGATTGAAATAATCAAGAGCAGAACTGTTTGTATAGTTTTTTCCTTTATAAATTTTACTTGCAGCTACTCTGTCACAAAACATTTCAGCAACGTATTTGACAGGCATCTCCACAGGTTCATAAAGCTTTGTTTTCGGATTTACGTCAACCCAATATTCAAAATGATGTTTATTTCTTCCCTTGTGATGAAGCCAAGCAGAAGAATAACCGAAAAGTTCTCTTTCTTTTTCGTTTGGACTTCTCGTACCCTGGTAATATTTAGCCCCTTTAAAAAATTCAACAGGAGAATATTTTGATAGGTCATGTTTCAAACCCTGAAAAAATATTCCCGCTTTAAAGCAATTAACAATTACCTTGTTTCTATGTTTCGTAATGGTTTTTAAATGCCCCCAAAATCCCATTATGGACTCCTCTGATGCAATATTATTTGCCTACACAGAATTTAGAAAAGATTTCGTTTACAATAGCCTCGGATACTTTTCTGCCTTCGAGTTCTCTCAAAGCTGAAATCGCTTCTTCAATATCAAATCCTGCAACGTCCTGAGTAAATGAATCAAGAGACAAAATTGCATTTTCAACAGCTGTAAAGGCTTTATTGAGAGAAGAAAATTGTCTTGCATTTACAATGATTTCCGAATTTATATCAGTATCGTTTTCACCACAAATTTCATTTATTGATTTTCTCAAATTTGAAATTTGCTCATCAGTGGGAGAAATTGCAGAAAATTGACAAATCCTGTTCAATGAATTTGGTGTATTCTTTACCTCCCCTTTGTCGGTTTTATTTAATATCAAAATAGAACAATTTTCTTTTCCGTATTCAAAAACACGTTCTATAACCTTTAAATCCTCTTCCATCAAACCTTCAGTTGCATCAGCAACAACGAGAATAAGTTCTGCGGATTTCATATATTCGAGGCTTTTTTCCATCCCCATTTTTTCGATAACGTCGGATGCCTCGTGGAGACCCGCTGTATCAGCAACGTTAAGAACTATATCACCGAAACGGATCTTTTCAGTAACAACGTCTCTTGTTGTACCTGCAATATCAGAAACTAAAGCTCTGTCAAACCCAGCCAAAAAGTTCATTATAGAACTCTTACCCATATTGGGTCTGCCGACTATTACCGTTTTTACACCTTCCGAAATTGCTTTTCCGTATTTAAACGTATTCATAAGTTTTAAAATTTCAGATTTAATCTCCGAAAGAAGTATTTTCATCTCATCTACGGAAACATCTGTCATATCTTCGTCGGGATAATCAATATACGCATAAACGGAAGCGGCAATTGAAATAAGGCTATCTGCAATTTTATCGATTTTTTTCGACAATGAACCTCTGCTTTGATTTGCACTGACTGTTAAATGCTTATCGGTAGCAGCATCAATTATTCCTCCAACTGCTTCCGCTTGGGACAGAGAAATTTTACCGTTAATAAACGCTCTTTTTGTAAACTCTCCAGGCGAGGCATATTCTGCGCCAGCAGATAAACAAGCATTAAGCAGGCGGTTTGTTACCAAAATACCACCATGGCAACTTAATTCCGCGGTGTCTTCTCCGGTAAAGGAATGGGGTGATTTAAAAAACGTTACCAAGCCATCGTCAAACAAGCCTTCCGCATCAAAGAAACTTCCATATACAGCAAAACCGCTCTTATAGTCGGAAAGTTTTTTTCCAGATTTAGGGGTAAAAACCTTCGACGTTATATCATATGCATTTTTGCCTGATATTCTGATAACTGCAATTCCGCCCTTTCCGAAAGGGGTTGAAACTGCTGCAACGGTTCTTTCTAAATTCATTAAAGTTCTCCCGAAGTGACTTTTCTTATAGTTTCGTTTTTATCTGTTATATATAATTTATGCCATGTGTTGAACACAAGAATTGACCATATTTCGTGATACAAGTCACGCTTGCCCGTTCTATGTTCTTCCAGAAGTTTTAAAGCGGCGTTTTTATCAATATATTCTTCAGCACACTCATTTATAATTTTGTCTCTTGCCCAAGCATAAAGTTCATCTTTAAGCCATACTCTTACAGGAACTGGATAACCTAATTTAGGGCGTACTATAGTTTCAGGATTAAGAATATCTCTGAATGCATCACGGAGAATATATTTGGTTGTATTATTATTAAGTTTGTCACCGTCACAAAGTTCTCTCGCAACCTCATAAACTTTTTTATCAAGAAAAGGAACACGGACTTCCAAAGCATTTGCCATGCTCAATCTGTCGCCCTTAACAAGAATGTCGGATGGTAACCATGTGTTGAAATCGCAATATTGCATTTTCATAACAGAAGAATAACCTTCTGTTTTTGAATAAATACTTTCCGTTCTGTCAGTAAAGGAAACCTTCTGGTCAAAGGTTTTCAGGAATTTTTTCTTCTCTTTTTCAGAAAAAACAAATGAGTTGCCTACAAAACGCTTCTCAACGGGTACGAGACCACGTTCAAGAAGTTGCTTCCCTTTCATACCCGAAGGCATAACTGAATGAATAAGTTTCAAAGGAGATTTGACAAAACACGGTAAATTGCTTATTTTATCAGCAGCACGAGAACTATCATATATTCTGTATCCCGCAAACATTTCGTCAGAGCCTTCTCCTGAAAGAACGACTTTAACATGTCTGGATGCTTCTTTGCTTATTAAGTAAATTGCCACGACAGAAGGGTCTGCAACTGGAGAATCAAGATGATAAATAACCCTTTCGTAAGAGTCAAGGAAGTCATTCAGATTACATTCAAGCAAAACGTGGTCAATATCAAGATGCGACGAAATATCCTTTGCGTCAGCTAATTCTGTATATCCCTTAACGTTGAATCCGACCGTAAATGCTTTGATACCAGGCTGTAATTTTGACGCAATAGCTGTTATAACCGCTGAATCAATTCCGCTTGATAGAAAACTGCCAAGCGGAACGTCGCTCAACATATGAGCGGAAACGCTTTTTTCAACAGTTTCTCTTAATTTTGCTTTTTTTACTTCGTAAGATGATTTAACATCGGGTGCGAAGGATTGTGCGTAATATTCTTTTATTTCTTCCTTCCCGTCAAAAAGCATATAAGAACCCTTTGGAAGAATTTTTATCGTTTCTGTTATTGTATCGGGTTCTGTAACGTATTGGAAAGTAAAATAACTTTGCAAACGCTCCTTGTTGACGTCAAAACCTTCATAATCTTCGTCGAAGAAGAAGGCTTTCATTTCGCTTGAAAACTTTATTCCGCCATCAAAAACTCTGTAATACAAAGGTTTTATTCCAAAAGGATCGCGAGCGGCAAATATAGTTTTTTTCTTTTTATCGTAAATGAGGATTGCAAACATACCACGGAGTTTGGAAACAAAGTCTGCACCTTCTCTCATATACAGATTAACTATAACTTCAATTTCGGAATTTGTTGAAAATGTAACGCCTTCATCTTCAAGTTCTTTTTTTAGTTCACGATAATTGTATATTTCACCATTAAAGACAGATGAAAAATCTCCGCATTTTGATACAAAAGGCTGAACACCACCGTCAAGGTCAATTATACTCAAACGCCTGAAGGCAAATAATGTATTATTATCCCTATATATTTTGCTATCGTCAGGTCCTCTGTGTCTGATACAGTTGGACATCTTTTCTATTTCGGGAATATACTTCAATGCATTCCCATTTTTATCAAAAATTCCTGCAAAACCGCACATATATTATAAATCCTTTTTAATCATAATCATGTTATATACTCGAAGTTTCAAATTTTGTGTATATCTTTGTAAAGTGATACATTGCTGCAAAGAGAGAAACAATCATTACCGCAACAAAATATGGTCTCCATACAGAACAAATCAAATTTCCTCCGCCTGCAGCCAATGCTATAAATAGAAATATATCTCCCCATTCATATATTTCCGTTAATTTGCATCCAAACATTTCTTCATATGAATCGGAAGTAATTTCGTGCACTTTTGAAAAATATAAGAAAGTAAAAATAATATATCCCAAAGCAAGCATGGAACTAATAATCAAGTGAACAGACGTTATATCCCACGTTTCAAAAATAACGTTTTCTATGAATTTTTTTCTATAAAAGAATATTACTGTCTGAAAAAAAACGGCAGGGATGGCGTATTTCCACAAATTTTTACAAACAAGGTATTTTCTAAGTATATAAATTCCAATCAACGACATAAGGACAGATATAAATTCAGGAAAAAAATGAATCGTATCCAAAACGAAATCATATACGAAAATATGTGAAACAAGAATCAAGCCACTTCCAAAATTCAAGGAGAAGAAGTTGATTGGAGTGCCATTTTTAGAAAAATCTGCAGTATACAAATCCGAAAGTGTTGACATGAGTTTTCTGTCTTTATTCAAAGCCCTTGTATAACTCACAACGTATTTTAACCAAGCAAAAGACATGCCAAGAGAAAGTAAGATACATACTGCAAGAGCGTATTTTTTAGTCGCAAGGATTGATGCATAATCAATATTAGCAGAAAGTTCTGCAGACGCATCAACCTCAACCAAAGCATAAAGCTGAGGAATTACAGATAATGCCGCTTTAACCCATATATATATTTTGGTCATCAATTTCGTTTCATAAACCGATGGAAAATTTTCACTTCCGTGACGGTCAGTACAATAATCAATACCATTAAAAATCCCATTACATGCCATAGTACCGAATATTATATTGATAGCCATATATGAAAAAGTCAACGTTAATATCCACGAAGAATCCATTTTGAAGGTATAGAACATCAAAACGAAAAATATTACTGATGTCACACATAAATATTTAAGGTTCTTAACCCCGTATTCTATGTCACCGTTAAGCCGTTTAATTCCGTCAAGTCCAATAATAAGAAAGAAATATCCTATAAAATTTGGCAAAATATCAACTATACCTACAAGCGGATTCGAAAGAATTATAAGTCCTACGACAATTAAAAAAGGGCGTATTATTTTAAATTTTAAATTTGACTCAGTTTTATTATTCGGTAACATCATCAGATTCTTCTTCATAACCAAACGTTGCATAACAACTGTAAATATAAATAAAATTAAA
>JAZOCZ010000009.1:0-5737 GCA_045596755.1 Eubacteriales bacterium
GCAGGATACAAACCTTTTCACTGGAACAGTTATGGAAAACATCAGATACGGTAAACTTGATGCAACTGATGAAGAATGCATCAGAGCTGCAAAACTTGCAGGTGCTGATGATTTCATAACGAGATTGCCCGAACAGTATAATACAGAACTCACGAATAACGGTTCTAATTTATCGCAAGGTCAAAGACAGCTTATTGCAATAGCAAGAGCGGCTGTAGCAGACCCACCCGTTATGATAATGGATGAAGCAACTTCATCCATTGACACGAGAACAGAAGCGATTGTTCAAAAAGGTATGGATATGCTTATGAATGGAAGAACTGTATTTGTTATTGCTCATCGTCTTTCTACCGTAATGGATTCCGACGTTATTATGGTTTTGGATCACGGTAAGATAATAGAACGAGGAAACCACAATAAACTCATATCTGAAAAAGGAACGTATTATCAGTTGTACACAGGAGCATTTGAATTGGAATAAAACGAAAGTTCATCTTTCAGGAAGGATATTTTATGTTCAATAATTGCAAATGGATATGGAGAAATGGAGAATATACCAAAGATGAATATTCAGAATTCTACTTTGAATTTGATTCAATCGGCAAAACTCTTTTAAACATATCATGCGATAGCGATTATGCCTTTTATGTAAATGGTACTTTGGCAGCTTTCGGACAATACGCTGATTTTCCGCATTACAAAATTTATGATTCAATAGATATAACAGAATTTTGTAAAAGTGGTACAAATCGTTGTGGTATTATTGTTTATTACAAAGGCAATGAAAGCTCCTCAACTTATTATTCATCAACGCCGGGGCTTATTTTTGAAGTTTTAAGTGATGACAAACAAGTTGCCAAAAGCGATATAAATATTTTGTCAAGATTAAGTAATTCATACACAAACGGCAGATGCAAACGCATCACGCTTCAACTTGGATACACATTCCATTATTCAATCAATAAAGAGGATAATTGGTTGTTTGGAGAAATAAATGATTTTTCTCCAAGCGTTATTTCAAATAAAAACGTCAATTTATTTTCAAGACCAAACAAAAAAACAAAATTGCTTGATAGAATTCCCTACTCTATAGTAGATGAGGAAAACAAAACAAGATATATTATTGATTTTGGCAAAGAACAAGTAGGATTTATAGATATTGAGTTGGTAAGCGACGTTGAACAACCTTTGCTCGTTTCATATGGAGAACATCTTGCTGATGGAAGCGTTCGAAGAATAATAGATTCAAGAGATTTCAGCTTTTCCATTGATCTCAAAAAAGGATTTAATAAATATATGAATCCTTTTTTGAGACTTGGATGCAGATATATTGAACTATTATTTGAATCACCCGTCGAAATAAAATACGTAGGAATAAGACCTGTTGTTTATCCTACCAAAATAGTGGATATAAACCTTGATGAAAGAAGAAAGAGAATATATGATGCTTGTATTCACACATTAATGTGCTGTATGCACGAGCATTATGAGGATTGTCCATGGAGAGAACAGGCAATGTATACCATGGATAGCAGAAATCAGATGCTTTGCGGTTATTATGCGTTCGAAGAATATGAATTTCCAAAGGCTTGTATCAAATTGATTGCTGAAAGTATAATGCCTGATAACTTTTTACCCATTTGTCACCCTTGCGGTACTGATTTGGTTATTCCTTCGTTTAATATGCATTATTTTACACTCGTAAGGGAATACGCTGAATATTCAAAAGACGTTGATTTTATTAAAGAAATTTTCCCAACTTTAAAAGGTATAATTGATAATTTTATTTCATATCTCGATAATGATTTGATACCTGCATTTATTGGTGATAACCGATGGAATTTCTATGAATGGACAGACGGAATGTTTGAAGAAATCGGTGAACTTAACGGAAAACGAATGGATTTATCAATAAACTGTCTGATGATTTCAGCTCTTAAAGATATGTCATTTTTCTGTGAAATAGCAGGGGAGAGGGATATATATTTGGAATTAGCTAAAAAAATGTCAGTTCAAGTTAATAAACTCTTTTTTGACATGGAAAAAGGACTTTATAAAAATAATGACTCATCCGATAAATATAGCCAACTTGGTAATGCATTGGCAATTTTGAGTGGTGTAGCTGGAGAAAAAACAAAAGACATAGCAGAAAAGATCATTAGCTCTCCTATACTTACAAAAGCTTCTTTAAGCATGGAATTTTTCATATATGACGCACTTCTTTTGGCTGATAAGGAAAAATACAAATCATACGTATTGAATCAACTTGATGAAGAATACGGATATATGCTCGATAATGGAGCTACCACGTTCTGGGAAACTCTTGATGGAGAAAAAGCTTTTGATAAGGCGGGAAGCCTATGCCACGGTTGGAGTACTGCACCAATTTACTATTATAACATCCTTATAAAATAATACTTTTCATAGAAAAAAGTCCACGGATTTTCGTTCCGTGGACTTTTTATCAATCATCTAAAATATCATCGGCTGTTATTGTCAGCTTTTTCAATTTTTTATTGGATGGAGCATCATACATATGTTTAAGCATAAGTTTTTCCATGATTGCTCTGAGACCTCTTGCACCTGTATTCATTTTCTTTGCCTTATTTGCAATTTTATATATTGCTTCGTCTGTGAATTCAAGTTCAATATTATCAAGAGCAAAAAGTTTCTTATATTGCTTTATTAAAGAGTTTTTAGGCTCATTCAATATTTTTACATATGCTTCTTCATCTAAAGGTTCAAGAGCGACAAGAACGGGAATTCTACCAACCAATTCAGGAATCATACCAAATTTAACTAAATCATGAGGAGTTGCATTTGAATATGAATCCTTCTCATTTTTTTCTTTTTGTGAAACAATATTTGTGCCGTAACCAATAAGTTGTTTACCCATTCTTTTTTCAATCAAAGAGGTGAGTCCGTCAAAAGCACCACCGCAAATGAAAAGAATGTTTGATGTATTGATCTGGATATATTCCTGATTAGGATGTTTTCGACCGCCTTGGGGAGGAACGTTTGAAATGGTACCTTCAAGAATTTTAAGCAAGGTTTGCTGAACGCCTTCCCCAGAAACGTCTCTTGTTATAGAACGGTTTTCGCTTCGTCTTGCAATTTTATCTATTTCATCGATATAGATGATTCCTTTTTCGGCTCTCTCGATATCGAAGTCAGCAGCCTGAATAAGTCTTAAAAGAATATTTTCAACGTCTTCTCCAACGTATCCTGCTTCTGTTAAAGTTGTTGCATCAGCAATTGCAAAAGGAACGGAAAGCGTTTTAGCAAGAGTTCTTGCCAATAAAGTTTTACCAACACCAGTAGGCCCCAAAAGCAAAACGTTACTCTTTTCAAGTTCTATTTCAGTGTCCACGGTAGCATTTGTATTGACGGAATTTGTCTTTCCTTTTTTCTTTTTGCTTTCTTCATTCTTGGGCAAGGAAAGAATTCGCTTATAATGATTGTATACAGCGACCGATAACGTTATTTTGGCATCTTCCTGACCAACAACGTATGCATCAAGAACAGCTTTGATTTCTTCAGGTTTGGGAAGTGTTTCAAAACTGAGAGTATCAGATTTGACTTCTTCTTCAACTTTCGATGCAATCGTTTTATTATATGCTTCGCTTATCTCGCTACACATTTCAATACACTGTGTGCATACGTCAATAGCGATACCACTTAAATCCAATGAAGTTACATTTCTCGTTTGCTTACCGCAGAGAGAACACATTTTTGAATTGTTTGCCATCGTTGGCTCCTTTAACGATTTTCAATAACTTTGTCGATAAGACCGTACTCCAATGCTTCATAAGCATCAAAGAAATTATCTCTGTCTGTATCTGCTTCGATAGTTTTCAAATCCTTACCGGTATTCTTTGAAAGAATTTTGTTGAGCTTATCTTTCATTTTGGCAATTCTTTCAGCGTGGATAAGGATATCAGAAGCCTGACCCTGCATTCCACCAAGAGGCTGATGAATCATGATCTCGCTGTTTGGAAGAGCAAGTCTTTTTCCTTTAGCACCGGCAGAAAGAAGAAATGCACCCATACTTGCCGCCATGCCGATACAAATAGTAGACACATCACATTTGATGTAATTCATCGTATCATAAATTGCCATTCCTGCCGTTATAGAGCCACCAGGAGAATTTATATAAAGATATATGTCTTTTTCGCTATCCTGTGCTTCAAGGAAAAGAAGTTGAGCAACAACAAGAGATGCTGTTACGTCGTTAACTTCATCAGCGAGAAATATAATTCTGTCGTTAAGAAGTCTTGAATATATATCGTACGCTCTTTCACCTCTATCGGTTTGTTCAATAACGTTTGGTACAAGTGCCATATTATTTCTGCCTTTCTGAAATGTAAATATATATGCTAAAATTCAAATAAATAATTATTCAGCAATTGCGTTTGCTTTAACGAAGTCAAATGCTTTTTTAAGAGAAAGTTGTTCTGTAATTGCATCTTCAGGAAGTTTTTCTTTAACATCTTCAACTTTCATATTGTATTCTGCAGCAAGTTTTTTGAATTCTTCTTCATAATCTTCAGCAGTAGGAACAATATTTTCTGCTTTTGCAATATATTCCAAAGCAAGAGTTCTCTTTATGCCTTTTTCTGCACGAGGTTTAACGCTTGCTCTTACTTGTTCCATTGTCTGACCTGTATATTTGAGATATGTCTCAAAGTCAATTCCCTGATATCTGAGATTGTATTCGTAATCCTTGAGAATGTTGTCGATTTCGTTTTCGAACATACAATCGGGAATTTCACCTTCGAGGTTTTCAATAAGGAGATCGTAAAGAGCGCCTTCGAACGTCAATTCAGCGTCATGTTCTTTTCTCTTTTGTATCTTCGCCTTGATATCTGCTTTGTATTCATCCAAAGTGGAAAATTCAGAAACGTCTTTTACAAATTCATCATCAAGCTCGGGAAGTTCATTTCTCTTAACTTCGTTAACTTTAACGTTGAATACTGCTTCTTTCCCTGCAAGATCAACTGCATGGTAATCTTCGGGGAAGGTAACCTTAACGTCAACTTCATCGCCTGCTTTTTTGCCAATCAACTGATCTTCAAAACCAGGGATAAAGCTACCGGAACCAAGAGCAAGACTATGTCCTTTATCTTCTCCGCCTTCAAAAGCAACACCGTCTACAAAGCCCTTATAATCAATAACAGCAATATCACCGTTCTGTGCTTCGCCTTCAACTGTTATTGTTCTTGAATTACGTTTACGAACGTTTTCGATTTCATTATTAACGTCATCATCTGTTGCTTCAGCAACTTCCTTCTTTGCTTTGAGACCTTTGTACTCTTTAACGGTAACTTCAGGCTTTACGAAGAAAGTAAATTTGAAAACGATACCTTCATCGTCTCTTGAAACTATATCAACTTCGGGTTTTGAAACAATTGTAAAATCAGCTTCATCTGCCGCTGCTGAATAAAGTTCGGGAAGAATATTATCAATTGCTTCTTCTTCGAAAATGCCCTTACCATACATTTTTTCGATAATGTTTCTGGGTGCTTTACCTTTTCTGAAACCGGGAATCGCAATTTTAGCAGCATTCTTTTTATAAACTTTTTTTGTTTCTGCTTCTAAAACGTCGGCTTTAAGAAGAATTTCGCACTCCTTTTTGTTAGTTTCGATGTCTTTGATGTTTTGAAAACTCATGGTTTTACTCCTTAAAATTATATGTATTATTATTTTTAACGTTTTTTCAGTGTGAAAAGCATTGCAA
>JAZOCZ010000010.1:0-3938 GCA_045596755.1 Eubacteriales bacterium
GCGGCGGCGGACACGCAGGTGCCGCAGGCTGCACTCTCTACGGAACAAAACAGCAGGCAATCAATTCCCTGCTCAAGGAAGTTCAGGCAGAAATCGATGCATATACAATTATCTGACAAAAAAACATCCCCTGTAAGGGCGACCTTTCATAAGGAAATTAAGCCTTAAGACAGGATATTTTGGTATATAACTGCGTTAAAAATGCTCGGAATCCGTCAAGGATTCCTGTGCTTTTTGCCTTGTTCTATAACCAAACTATCTCTGTTTAAGGTGCGAAGCAGTTTTTATCAGGTTATTTTACGTTCAGACGAAATGACAAAAATCCCGCAATACTTTGTGTATTGAAATAGTCAATACTTTGTAGACACAAAAAAACAAGTTAAGCAGCCAGTTCAATCCTGTATTGGACTGGCGTTTTTCTATTCAGTTTACGCAAAGGTTTGATATAATTAAAGTAGTGAACAGCTTGAGCAATTACATCATTCAGGTTATTACATCTCCAATATTTAAAATCTGAACGCAGAACATCTTTGAATCTACCAAAGAAAGATTCAATGACAGCATTATCTCTTGGCGTTCCTGCTCTTGACATACTTTGAATTGCGTTGTAAGATTTAAGCAGGTTGCAATAACCTGCTGACGAGTACTGGACACCCTGGTCGCTGTGCAAAAGGATTTGGGTTCCGGTGCTCTTTGCTTTTTTCAGTATTCTTTTTGCAGGCTTCATTACAAGAAAATTATCAAAAGTGTCGCTTAACTCCCAATCAAGAATTTCGTTGTTAAACAAATCCAAATACAAAGCAAGATAATGCCATTTGTTTCTGTATTTTATGTAGGTAACATCTGTTACAACTTTCTGCATTGGCTTATCAGAATAAAACTGTCTATTAAGGATATTAGGATATTTATCATGTTCTGCACCTTCGGATGCAGGACTTTTTTGTTTTCTGTCATATCCTTTTATCCCTAATCTTTTCATTGATTTCCACACAGATACATCTGACACAACCCAACCGTACATATTGAAGAGTGTATCGTTTATTGTTCTGTAACCTTGCGAAGGATAGTGAGAATGTATGTCTGAAACATAGTAATCCAATTCCTTTTGTTGCTGTTCATAACGATTTAATGTACCTTTTCTTTTCAGCCATTTGTAATATCCTGAACGTGAAACCTCATATATGTCACAAAGTTCTTTTACTGAACGGTTTACGCTTTCTTTTTCAATACAAGCATAAAGTTGTTGAATTACTTTCTTTTGGCATCGCCCCTTTCGAGTTCTATTGATTTTTTTAAGCGAACCACCTCCGCATCTTTCTTTAACAGTTCTCTTTCAAGCAAAGCTACTTTGTATTCAAGTTGTTCAATAGGTGTAAGTTCTTTGCGGTTTCTGTATTTTGCAAGCGGATTGCCTGGTTTCCTTTTATTAACAAGTGCTTCTTCTCCACTTTCTAAATATTGTTTTGTCCATTTATGAATTTGACCGTGATCTATCCCTGTTTCTTTTTCTAAGTTTCTTCCTGTTTCTCCGTTTAAGATTCTTAATACTAATGCTAATTTTTCATCTTTACTGTGATTTTTGTTTGTTCCACCTTTAGGTCTTCCCATTTCTTTCTTCTCCTTTTCTTTATCTTAACATAAAAAACGATGGCAGACACTTTTTTGTGTCTACCATCATTTTATCATTTCAGTTTCGTTTGAAGCAACGGGATTTTTATGTAAAAGTAAAAGATTTAATTGTAAACTTTCTGTTAACTATCAACTTGTGCCCAACACTATCCTTGACAAAAAAGTTGGTCAGAATTATAATTTAACTCGCCGAACAATTGTTCTTTTGACGAAACAGAGAATTTTATTTTTAATAAAAACATAAGCTTCGAAGAAGCGCCGCTTGAAATAATTTTGCAAAAAATATTTCAATTCTGGGGATTGGGGTTATCCCCAACAAGCGGCAAAAAAAGTGGTGCAAAAATTTGATTTTTTCAAATTTGGATACCCACTTGCCCTGCTTGCAAAGAATGTGAACGGCTGAAAACGGAACGAATTTGCAGGCAGGATTCAGCGAGTGTGTATACACTTGCCCTGCTTGCCAAAGAATGAAAAGCTAAATATTTAAAACAAAATACTTTTCAAAAATCAAAAATCACCGATGCAACATATAATCGCAACGATGATTTTCAAACGTTTTATCATGTGGTTTTTTGATGATTAATAATATACAGTGATGCTTTTGGGCATACAACCGTTATCTTGATAATAATCAAAGATTTTCCATATCAGTTTTAGTGCCATAAAATCTTCGCCACTATTGGCAGACTTCCAAGTGTTACTGCAGTTTTTTATGACGATCTTTTTCTCTTCTAAAAGTTTATTATAATTAACGTCATTATGTATTCTTTTAATTTCAATATATTTTCTTCCATTCTTGCGTCTTTTAGTCTTCTCATGAATTTCGGGTTCAACTAATCCGTTTTTGCAGATTGTTATTTCTCCATCATATATTTCCATTAATTGTTTGTAGTTTTCTTTGTTAATGTTAACACAGTTATACTCGTAAATTACAGTTGTTTCATCTTCGGCTATTTTTCTACCATGCGCACTATGTCCGATGCTCATATCAATCACCCATTTTATCCTATCACAATAAAAGCAACATTTCAATAGCAGCAGTGCTGTGGTAATGTAGGAAATTTATTTTCCATATTTCCACGGCTGCATATAAAATCAAAAAGAAGGTTGGTGAAAAATGAAAGCAGTTATTTATGCACGATATTCTTCGGATAATCAGCGTGAAGAATCCATTGAAGGTCAGATTCGTGAATGCACCGAATTTGCCGAGAAAAACGGAATGACTGTCCTGCGAAGTTACATCGACAGAGCATTCTCCGCAAAGACTGATAACCGCCCCGAGTTTCAGAATATGATTAAGGACAGCGGTAAAAAACTATTTGATGTTGTGCTTGTCTGGAAACTCGACAGATTTGCCCGTAACCGTTACGCCTCCGCAAAATATAAGTCGGCGCTCAAGAAAAACGGAGTAAAGGTTGTGTCCGCAACAGAGGTTATTTCCGATGGGGCAGAGGGAATTATTCTCGAATCGGTTCTCGAAGGTTATGCGGAATATTATTCTGCGGATTTGTCTGAGAAGGTTGTCAGAGGTATGACCGAAAATCTTCTCAAAAACAAATTCAACGGCGGAACGATTCCGTTCGGATATGTAATCGAAGATCAGCATCTGAAAATCAATCCGCTTACAGCACCATTCGTTCGCAGAGCGTTCGAAATGTATAACGAAGGTGCAACGATGAAAGAAATCCGTGACTGGATGAACGAGCATCAGCTGAAAAATCCGAGAGGCAACCCGATGACTTACAACACAGTTGAGCATATGCTCAAAAACAGACGGTATATCGGTGAAGAAAAATTCAGGGATATGGTTATTCCCGATGCACTCCCGGCGATAGTTCCGATGAAACTTTTTCTGCAGGTTCAGGATAAAATTGCGGTAAATAAAAAAGCTCCCGCCCGAAGAAAAGCGGAAGATGATTATCTGCTGACAACAAAACTTTTCTGCGGTTATTGCGGAAAATTTATGATTGGTGAAAGCGGAAAAGGCAGAAACGGAACTGTTCACAGATATTACAAATGTGCAACAATCAAAAACCTGAAAGGGGACTGCAAAAAGAAATCCGTCAAGAAAGATTGGATTGAAGATCTGATAATCAGAAGAACGATTGCAATGCTCAATAACGATGAGGTTATTGATGATGTTGTATCCAAACTTCTTGCATTGCAGGAAAAAGACAGTTCGGAACTTCCGTATTATGAACGTGAACTTGCGGATACCGAAAATTCAATTGATAATTTGCTGAATGCAATACAGCAGGGGATACTTACAAAATCGACAAAAGAACGATTGGAAGAACTTGAAAGCAGAA
>JAZOCZ010000011.1:0-11271 GCA_045596755.1 Eubacteriales bacterium
AGGAACAAACGCCTTTACTCTTTTAACAAGTCCACCCGAATCAAAATCAGCTCCCCTCGCCTTCTGTGCAGAGATAATTTTGTTCGTCTCCTCTATAAAGGTTGGGATAAATCTCAAAGCAATGCTCATCATCATCGCAAAATCGTGAACGTGAATATTGAAAAAAGTCAATGGCTTTAAAAGTTTTTCTATTCCCTCCGTCAAATCCAAAGGAAGCGTTGTGTATGAAATCAAGACGAAACTTCCGCAAATCATACAGACGAATCTGATTATAAGATAGACAGAATTCAATATTCCTTCTCTATATATCTCAATAAATTTCCATTTGAATAAAAGAGTATCACCTTTCGATATAAACAACGTTATAGCAGTTGTAAAAAGAATAATCAAAATCAAAGACTTCAAGTTTTTCAGAATCAACTTAAACGGAATTCTTGATACAGCAACGAGTAAAACCACAGACAAAAATGATATAATATAAGATACGGGGGATTTTGATATCAAAACTGTGGCGAGAAAAACAAGAAGTGATAACAATTTTATTCTGGGGTCAGTTTTGTGTATCGGGGAATCAGCAGAATAATATTGCCCCAAGGTTATATCTTTAAGCATTTATATTTACACTCATTTTTCTAATATTTTAAGAAGTTTTCTGTAAGCATATTCAATGGTATAAACGGAATTTTCTTTACATATTCTACGTTTTTCCAGTTCTATAAAAAGCTTTGTTATCTGTGGAAGGTCAAGACCCGCAGAAAAAAGCCTTTCTGCTTTTGAAAAAGTTTCTTCAACTGTTCCAAAACTAAAAACTTTTCCCTCGTTCAGAACAAGGATATAATCCGAGTATTTCGCTATATCCTCCATACTGTGAGATATAATTATAGTTGTATTCCCTTTTTCAGCGGAATTTTTCACAATACCGCCTAATATTTCTTCACGTCCTACAGGGTCAAGTCCCGACGCAGGTTCGTCAAGCACAAGAACAGAAGGTTCCATAGCGACAATACCTGCTATTGCAACACGTCTTTTTTGTCCGCCTGAAAGTTCAAATGGGGATTTATTCATAACTGACGGTTCGATACCACAAAATTTCGCAGCGTTCTCCACACGAGAATTCACCTCATCAATTGAAAGCCCCATGTTTTTAGGTCCGAAGGCAATATCCTCTCTTACAGTCTCACCAAAAAGCTGATATTCGGGATATTGAAAGGATAATCCCACCTTGAAGCGAACGCTTTTTATATTCTTTGGTTCTTCCCATATATCTTTTCCGTCAAGCAATATCTGACCGCTTGAAGGCTTCATCAGACCGTTGAGTAATGATGCCAGGGTTGACTTTCCACTCCCTGTTCTACCTATAATTCCGATTATTTTACCTTCGGGAAAATCTATATTCACATTGTCAAGCGCAGTTTTTGAAAATGAAGATTCTTCATTATAAACCACGGAAACATTCTTTAATTGAAGAGAAGGCATAACGTACCCTTTCTTTGCGTTTGTAATTACTTGTTTTGCAGATAGCTTTCTATTACATCTGCTGCTTCCATTGTGTGAAGTATTCCCTTGGGGAATGGGAAGCCATCATCTATAAGCATTTCCGAAAGCTGTGTTATCTGAGGTGATGCAAGAGAAACAGAGTTAAGCATCTTTACATCAGAAAAAATTTCTTTAGGTGTTCCGTCACCTATTATTTTTGATTTATTGAGAACAATTATTCTGTCCGCCTCAACCGCTTCACTCATATAATGGGTTATAGTTATTACCGTAATACCATTTTCTTTATTGAGCTTTTTCATAGCGGCTATAATATCTTTTCTGCCCTCTGGGTCAAGCATTGAGGTTGCTTCATCGAATATAATACAACGAGGTCTCATAGCAAGAATACCAGCTATTGCAACTCTTTGCTTCTGACCGCCTGAAAGTTGACTTGTAGAACGCTTTGCATAAGCTTCCATACCAACGGTTTTTAAAGATTCGTCGACGATTTTACGTATTTCCGAAGGTTCTACCCCTAAATTTTCCGGAGCAAAAGCAACGTCTTCCTCCACGACTGTCGCAACAAGTTGGTTATCAGGATTCTGAAATATCATACCGCAAGATTTTCGTATTTCGAAAAAATTCTCATCATCTGCCGTATCGATACCATTAACAGTGACTATACCGCTATTTGGGAGAAGAATACCGCATAAAATCTTAGCAAGGGTTGATTTTCCGCAACCATTATGACCGATTATGGCAACGTACTCCCCTTCTTTTATATCAAGATTGAAATTTTCAAACAAACTGTCCCCATCTCTGTAAGCAAAGGACATATTTTTTACTGAAATATAATTGTTCATTACATTACCATTCTTTATAATTTATGGTGTCCAACGGCTTGAAGCTCCACAAGGCAAACAAACTCCGTCTGCCGTTACAGGAATTCCAAGCTCTTTATTTTCTACCTTACCACCAAATTTTTTGCAGATATTGGAATGGAGAATATATCCACAGCTTGATGGTGAAAGCCCCGTTGTATAGGAATTAAGCAAAACGAACAAAGGTTTATCGGATATCAAAAGAGAAATGGATGCAATAAGAGAATCCAAGTCTTTTTCTATCATCCACTTTTCTCCTCCAGGTCCCCTTCCATACGAAGGAGGGTCAAGTATTATGGCATCATAAAAATTACCGCGTCTGATTTCACGGCTTACAAATTTGAAGCAATCGTCTACAATATATCTTATTGAATCGGCTGAAACGCCTGAAAGATTTGCATTGATTTTTGCTTTCTGAACCATACCTTTTGAAGCATCAACGTGACATACCTTCGCACCCGCTTTAGCACACGCAACACTTGCCGCACCCGTATATCCAAAAAGATTCAGAACGTTTATCGGCCTTTTGGCTTTTTTAATAAGTCCTGACATCCAATCCCAATTCACAGCCTGTTCGGGAAAAATTCCCGTATGCTTGAATCCCATGGGAGAAATACAGAATTTCAAATCCCCATAGGAAATCTGCCATTCTTCAGGAACCTTCTTCTTTATCCAAGCTCCGCCGCCTTCGCTGGAACGTCTGTATATGGCATCAGCCTTTGTCCAAAGCTCTGAATATTTTTCACTCTTCCATATTACCTGTGGGTCGGGACGAACAAGATGGTATTTCCCCCATCGTTCAAGCCTTTCACCGTCGGCAACCTCAAGAAGCTCATAATCTATCCATTTGTCTGAAACAAACATATTTATTCTTCCTCGCTGTCAAATAATCCGCTCTGATAAGCATTTATTTTTTTAGGAAGCGGTATACCAAGATGTTTATAAGCAGAAGATGTTGCAACCCTTCCTCTTGGCGTTCTGTTTATAAAACCAAGCTGTAACAAATAGGGCTCGTACACGTCTTCAAGAGTTACAGTTTCTTCATTGGTAATTGCCGCAAGCGTTTCAAGTCCTACAGGACCTCCGCCAAAATGATTTATAATTGCCTCAAGCATTCGTTTGTCCGTAGAATCCAAGCCAAGCTCGTCGATATCAAGGCTTTTCAATGACATATCTGCTATTTCCTGACTTATGATTCCATCACCCTTGATATCAGCAAAATCTCTTACACGCTTTAACAATCTGTTGGCAATTCTCGGAGTTCCACGGGATCTTCTTGAGATCTCATAAGCACCCTCTGTGGTTATGTCTGTTTCAAGAATTCCTGCACTGCGGGTAACGATTTTAGCAAGCTCATCGGGGGTATATAATTCAAGTCTGAAAAGCATACCAAATCTGTCACGAAGGGGTGAGCTTAATTGTCCTGCACGAGTTGTAGCACCAATCAACGTAAAGGGTTTGAGAGGTATTCTTATGCTTCTTGCAGAAGGACCTTTGCCCATCATAAGATCAAGGACGAAATCCTCCATTGCAGGATACAAAACCTCTTCAACCGCTCTCGAAAGTCTATGAATTTCATCAATAAACAAAATATCGTTTTCTTCCAGAGTTGTAAGTAAAGCGGCAAGGTCCCCTGCTTTTTCAATAGCAGGTCCTGAAGTTATTTTCAGATTTACGCCAAGCTCGGAAGCAATAATAACGGAAAGAGTTGTTTTACCAAGACCTGGAGGGCCATGAAGCAGAACGTGATCAAGACATTCTCCACGTTTTTTTGCCGCCTGCATAAATACACGAAGATTTTCCTTAACCTTTTCCTGACCTACGTATTCTTCGAGAGTTTTCGGTCTTAAAGAAATTTCGGTATCCATATCGCTGATACAGCTGCCCGCATCTAATATTCTGTTATCAAAATCAAAATCCTGATTTGAATTTATTGCCATATTTCAACACCTCATTGTTTGGCAAGAATTTTAAGAGCGTTTGTTATAATCTCTGCGGTATCACCGCTTTTATCAATTTTTTCAATTACTTTCAGCACCAAAGAACGCTGATATCCCAATGCAACTAAAGTATTTACCGCATCGGAAACCATGGCTCTGTCGGGCACAGAAACAGAAGTTCTGTCAGAAACTGAAACGTTAGGTAATTTATCCTTCAATTCAATAATTATTTTTTGCGCCGTTTTCAAACCGATGCCCTGCGCACCTGACAAAGCTCTGGAATCTCCCGAAGCAATAACGTCATACAAGCTTGAAGTACTGAAATAAGAGAGAATAGATATAGCACCTTTAGGTCCTACACCTGAAACGGAAATAAGCTTTTTAAATATTTCAAGTTCTTCTTCTGTTGAAAAACCGTATATATCCTGCGCATCCTCTCTGATAATAAGGGTTGTATAAAACAAAACTTCCTCATTCAGCTTTATAGCAAACTGATTTTTCGTCGAAAGGCTGGTATATATTTTGAAGCAAACGCCGCCACAGTCAACAGCGGCAAAATTATCCATAAGAAGCACAAGCTTTCCCTTGATGTAATAAAACATAAATTACTCCTTTTTAGCTGTTGTGTGCATTGAAAAGTTAGCGTGACATATTGCAATAGCAAGAGCATCTGCAGTATCATCAGGTTTAGGTGCAGATTTAAGGTTTAATAAAACCTTTATCATATACATAACCTGCTGTTTTTCAGCTCTGCCATATCCAACAACACTGCTTTTAACCTGCAAAGGCGTATACTCAAACAAGTCGATTCCTGATTTCGCAATGGCTGTAAGAATAGCACCTCGCCCTTGAGCAACGTCTATAGCGGTTTTAACGTTTTTATTAAAAAACAATTCTTCAATAGCAACAGCATCAGGAGAATGTCTTTTAATAAGCTCTGTTACACCTTCATATATCTCAAGCAAACGTTTCTCAAGGAGAACACCTGCCTTTGTTGTTATCGTTCCATAATCTATAGGATAAAACTTACCGTTAACCGCGGAAATCACCCCATAACCTACGGTTGCTATCCCAGGATCGATTCCTAAAATAATCATTTCTTTGCACCCGTCCGAAAGCATTTCTTTTAAACTTTATTTTACCACATTACGTTTTTATAGTCAATATATTTTTTATGACGTATTGTAACATTTTACACCGTCAACAACTCTTTCTGAGTTTGACGCTTAAGTTCCACCATAATGCTTATTTGTATCGGAAGCGCTAAAGCAAAAGAACAAAAATCTGATATTGTTTGAGCAAGCAAAACTCCGTTTATTCCAAGAATCATAGGAGCAATAATTATTGCGGGAATGAAAAACATCCCTTGTCTTGCAATAGCAAGTACAGAAGCACGTACAACCTTACCCATACTCTGAAGCATCATATTGC
Organism: Eubacteriales bacterium; assembly: GCA_045596755.1. Lineage (GTDB taxonomy): Bacteria > Bacillota > Clostridia > Oscillospirales > CAG-382 > SIG653. The sequence goes on from JAZOCZ010000011.1 coordinate 5,729, forward strand.
TCATAATAACAATCCCCATAAAAGGAAGTGATATACATTGGTACCTTAAGGCTACAACTCCTAATTCGATAACCTTCGGGTCATTCCTTACAATTCTGATAAGCTGGGGTGCTAAAGCAGTATAGATTAAAGACATCACCAGTAAAAAAACAGTAGCTACAACAGCGCAGAATTTGAATGCTTCTCTGACTCTGTCATATAGCTTTGCACCGTAGTTAAAGGCACATACAGGCTGAAATCCTTGACCGAAACCGATTAGTGCTGAGGAGGCGAAAAACATAACTTTAGTAACAACACTCATAGCAGTTATTGCAATATCTGCCGCTTTCAACGCAAGCTCTTCCGTTATGGCGGATTCAGATACTCCAAGGATATAAGCCGCCTCTGCAAATCCATATTCCCCTGCAACTCTATTAAGTGTTAACGAGGCAATGCTTGAAAGTCCCTGCCTTAATAGAGAGGGCGCACCGCCTATACATATTTCTTTATATAATGACAAGGAAGGAACAAAATTTTTAAGTTTTATGGTCATGCAATCTGTTTTGATATTCATAAAAATCAGAATAGTAAAACTGATTATCTGACTTATAACTGTTGCCAATGCGGCACCAGCCGTTCCCATTTCAAAGGTTGTGATGAGAAGAGGGTCGAGAAATATATTTATAACAGCACCTGTCGTTATTCCAATCATGGAATATGCGGCATTTCCCTGAAAACGTATCTGATTATTCAGAACGTATGATCCCATCATGAAAGGTGCGCCAACAAGTAAAACCTTTATGTAGTCTTTAGCGTATGGAGCGTTAGTTGAAGTTGCTCCCAAAGAATAAACCAAGGGATTCAGAAAGATATACCCCAATATTGCAATAACAGTTCCAAGAATTAAAGATGAAAAGAAACCGACGGATGCCATTTTTTTCGCAGAATCGGTATCTTTTTTGCCTAGTGAACGTGAAATAAAATTCCCTGAACCAAATCCGCAAAAGAATCCCAACGCCTGAATAACAGCCATAACAGGCAAGGCAACGCCAACACCTGCGGAAGCACTATTCCCCATCCCACCAACAAAAAAAGTATCTGCCATATTATAAAAGGACGATACAAGCATACTTATTATAGTTGGAATTGCAAGCTTCGGAATCAACCGTTTCAACGGCTGTTTCGTCATCATATTAAATTTATTTTGTTGAGCGGTATCCATATTTTTATCCTTTTCAATTTATCACATCGTTTAAAAAAACTCGTTCAGAAGAACGAGTTTTTGGCCTGCCCGACAGGATTCGAACCTGCGACCTTGAGAGTCGGAGTCTCATGCGCTATCCAGCTGTGCCACGGGCAGAACTATTTATTTGCGTTCGTCTCCATCAGTTTTTTTCATAGCGTTCTTTATTCTGTACTGCAAAAAGCATTTCAAACATTGAAATGATGTCAATAAGGTGAAAATAATAAATAATACAACTGTATAAAAGCAGAGTAACCCATTTATCAATCCAGCAAAATAGAGTACAATTTCAAGAACAAGAGATATAGCTACCGAAGGTAAATAATAAAATACTGTGTCTTCCACAATATATTTAGAAAGCTTTTTATCTCTATCCGTAAATTTTATAAAATAAGAATTGATATAAAAAGGAATCAAATAGACTATTGCCATTATCAGAATGAACAACAAGTCATAATTCGGGAAAAGGGAAACAAGCAGATAAAACAAAACGATTTGAACCAAGGAATATATCATTTTAAATCTTGAACCAAAAGCTTTTTCTTTTTTATCTGACATTTCGTTTCCCTTTCCTGTTATTTACTTACAAAATCAGTTCTGAGCTTCGCTCTGCTTTCTTATAGTATCTCTCTTGATTTTACCGCTTGTTGTTTTTGGAAGCTGTTCCACGAATTCAACAATTCGAGGATACTTATAAGGAGCAGTTGCCTGTTTAACGTGATTCTGAATTTCTTTCTTCAACTCATCAGAAGGTGTATACCCTTTTGCAAGAACTATTGTTGCCTTTATAACCTGTCCTCTTACAGGATCGGGAGCACCAGTTACAGCACATTCAAGAACAGAAGGATGAGTCATCAAAGCACTTTCAACCTCAAAAGGCCCTATTCTGTAACCAGAACTCTTGATAACGTCATCAGAACGTCCTTCAAACCAATAATAGCCGTCGTTATCACGTCTTGCTGTATCCCCCGTATCGTACCAATCGTTATAAAATGATTTTTTGTTTGCTTCTTCATCGTCAAGATATCCTTTGAAAAGTCCTGTAGGATAGAGCTTGGAAAGATTTTTTATAACTATATGTCCAACTATACCGTCTTCGCAACTCGTTCCGTCGGGATTAACTATATCAACGTCAAAAACAGGTGATGGTTTACCCGTAGAACCTGGTTTAATTTCGATGCCTGGATAGTTTGCAAGAATAACGGGGGTTTCCGTCTGTCCGAATCCCTCTGTAAGAGACAGTCCTGTAAGCTCCTTGAATTTGTTGAAAACTTCAGGATTAAGAGGTTCGCCCGCTATAGAACATTGCTTTATGGACTTGAAGCTATCTGGATAATTTTGCAAATCCTCTTTGATAAGGAATCTGTAAATCGTTGGAGGAGCGCAAAAAGTTGTCAGTTGAAGTTCAGCCAAAAGGTTCAGCGTATTGGCAGCATTGAATTTTTCGTTGTCGTAAGCAACTATAACTGCACCGCAAATCCATTGTCCGTATATTTTTCCCCAGGCAAACTTAGCCCATCCCGAATCTGACATGGTAAGATGAAGTTTTCCTTCCTCAACTCTTTGCCAATATTTAGCGGTAAGAATATGACCCACAGGATAAGTATAATCGTGAACGATCATTTTAGGGAATCCCGTTGTACCTGATGAAAAATATATAAGCATCTCATCAGAGTTTTTATTAGGTATTCTTTCAAATTTATCAGAATATGTGTAAGCTTCTTTTCTGAAATCGATGAAGCCTTCGGGGACTTTTTCGCCTACTATAGCAACATGCTCAAGCTCGTTACATTCGGGAACTGATTCCTTTATACTTTCTGTCAATTCCGCATCATCAACGGATATTATCATCTTAACGTGAGCTTTATTGCAACGATAAACAATATCTTTTTTAGTCAATTGAAACGTCGCTGGGATAGCAACAATACCTGCTTTATGTAATGCAAGGAAACAAAGCCATGCTTCAGGTCTTTGCTTGCACATAAACATTACTCTGTCACCCTTTTTAAGTCCCTTATCCATTAAAAAGTTAGCGACCTGGTTGGAAAGGCGAGTCAAGTCCTTGAAAGTATATTTTTTTCTGTTTCCAAAATCATCACACCAAACAAGAGCAAGCTTGTTTTCATCCTGTTCGCCCCATGCATCTGCAACATCATACGCAAAATTGAATCCTTCGGGAACAGTTACTTTATAATTTGATTTGAAATCTTCATATGACTCAAATTCTGTTTTTTCTAAAAATTTTTCTAACATTTTAAAATACCTCGCCTTTTATACTATCTTATATATTATACACACATAAATCAAAAAAGTCAATACTTTTGCGGCCAAAATGTATTTTATAAGCAAAAAAGTGAATTCCCAAAGCAAATTAAACACTTTGGAAATTCACGTATATAAAAATTTATAAATAACAGAAAAATTAACCGTTATAGCGGTAAATATGAAAAGAATTGCCGCTAATGTGTTCAAAAAATGTTCGCCCACTACAGCGTTTTTAAGCGCTTTCCAAAGTTTTAGGACTTTGAAATTGAATTTTAGAAAATTTGACATTGGACGGAGCAGAAAAACCGCTTAAAATCTCACTTTTTCAGTGGGGTCATTCCGTCCTCTGTCTCCTGCACGAACGTTTTCTTGTCTTTCTTCCCCTGTCCATTCCCTCTATCCGTTCATCTGAAACTTCAACCGTTTTTACTCGAATTACAAGCGATAGCTATTGTTAATTCGTTTTTTTGATCTTCAAAGCTAACTGTACCGTTGTAAAAAACATAATCTTCACTTAAAGAATCCTTTTTAAACAATTCTTTTTTTGAAAACCAAACCTCAATTTCTGCGTTTTCTATAGCGAAATTAGCACAAGCCATTGTTTCTTCAGATTCCGAAGTGCATTTTAAAATATCAGTACTGAAATCGTGATAATCTCCAGTCCACGAATATTTGTCCTTCTTTGTTTTCATTGGTATTACAGAGATTACTGTATCAACTTTCTCATTATTTCTTTTATAATCCAATACTGCTAAATAAACAAAGTAAGTGTCATTGACTTTATAAACTCCAATTTCTTCGCTCACATAAGCCCAAGCTCCTTGAAGAGAATCGTATCCTCTCTCCTGTTCGAAGGCATCTTTAGGCGATGAATAATAATCACCTGAACACGCATTTGGCAATAGAATGACGATGAAAAAAACAACAAGTAAAATTCGTATTATTTTAGATTTATTCATTGAACGTCCTCCTGAAAATTAACGTTTTTCACGTCACTATATCTACCCATAAGACGATTAAACTGTCCCATTGATACACCTTTGTTACAAATACATTATACTCGAACAAATCAAAACCCCTCAAGGAGACAGGGGACGGGTCTGTGTCTTCCTGGAACATTTAATTTTTATAACAAAATACTACAAAAACTGACATGCAAGATATCAGAAAATCAGCTTGAACACTGACTTTTTCAGCTCTCGTTAGGAGACAGAGAACCGTCCCCTGTCTCCCAAAGATTTAAAATGTCATGGGACGGTTTTAAAATGATCGAGCCCGTCCCCATTTTTCAGTGGGGTCATTCCGTCCCCCTATCACATTCTGTCAGACGTCCCCGGTTATTATTTACTTGACCTTACCAGAAATCTTATATAACATTTTACGATGGGTCACATCAATAATAAAAGCAAATCCCAGAGCAATACATTCAATTAAAACATTTGATTCTTGTGGTATTGTAACTCCGTAGTAGTCTTCCGCTTCTTTTTTTGAAATACGTCGGACGTTACTGAATGACATTTTTATATCCCCAACAATCTCGCCTATATTCCAAAGAAAATTACCTTTCCAATCGTAAGCCATAATGTTATTTTCTACACGTTCATCTTTAATAAAAGGTGCGCTTTGACAACCGTTTCTGAAATCTCTATCCTCGGTTTTTATTACAATAATGTCTTCAAGAATACAAATTTGCCATATTTTGTCAAGAGTTTCTATTGGCACCTTTGTTAAACAACTGATTCTGTAAATCCCTTCTGATTCGATTTCAAGTGATAACTTTTTATCTTCATCCGTACTTATATCAATTCTGATAAATCCCATTTTATTCTCCTCCTTTATTGTAACGCTATATTTGTTCCATATATAATGACAGGGGAAATGACAGGGGACGGTTCTGTGTCTGAAACTGAATTGTCCGAAAGTGTATTTATAAACGGCTTAAACTCGCGTTTATAGCAATTTAGAACATATTTTCAAACAACAGTTCGTCCCCTGAATTTGCTATTCTTTTGTGAATTTTATGAGTTGAAATCTGACAGAGAACCGTCCCCTGTCA
>JAZOCZ010000012.1:0-1987 GCA_045596755.1 Eubacteriales bacterium
TGGAATACAGCCTTGGGGAACTTTACAAATTACCTACGGTAAACAGCGTTGCGGCAGTTCCCGTAGGGCTTACAAAACATAGGGAAAACCTTTGTCCCCTCTCCCCTTTTGACAAGGAATCTGCAAAAAAAGTTATTGAAACGATAAACCTCTACGGAGAAAAAGCAAAAAAAGAAAAAGGGTTAAGAACCTTTTATGCATCTGATGAATTTTATCTCAAAGCGGAAATGGAAATCCCCGAAGATTCCTATTATGAAGATTATCCGCAGATAGAAAACGGCGTGGGAATGCTCCGTGACCATAAAGAAGGCTTTTTCTACGCATTGGAGGATGCTATAAATAAAAACAGAGAATACAAGGGCAGAAAAAAATCCATTGCAACAGGCGTTGCGGCTTATCCTCATATTCTCTCTTTGGTAAACAAATTCAAGAAGGTATATCCAAAAGCGGAAATAAACGTTTACGAAATAAAAAACCGCTTTTTTGGCGAAAGCGTTACCGTAAGCGGACTTTTAACAGGCGGCGATATAGCATCGCAGGTTACAGATGCAGGAGAGGTTATTTTGCTTCCCGAAAACGTTTTGAAGCAGGATGAGGACATATTCCTCGATAATATGACGCTTGAAGAACTCAAAGAAAAACTGAAAGTAAAAGATGCCTGCACGTCGGGTGACGGCGAATCATTCTTTGAGAGCTTATTTATATAAATTATCCACTAACAACAGACAAGGAGGCATATTATGGCAATTGTAGCAATAGTAGGCCGCCCCAACGTGGGCAAAAGTACGTTTTTCAATAAACTTGCGGGCAAACGTCTTTCCATCGTGGCAGACACCCCGGGTGTTACGAGAGACAGACTTTATTACGATATAGAATGGAACGGCAGAAAACTCACCCTTGTTGATACGGGCGGTATCGAGCCGAAAACCGACAGCGATATGCTGAAATTGATGAAATCACAAGCGGAAACCGCAATAATAATGGCAGACGTTATTATTTTTATGACGGATTCCCGCGTTGGCGTTACGGCTGACGATAAAGACATCGCAACCATGCTCAGAAAAAGCGGAAAGCCCGTTATCCTTGCGGTAAACAAAATTGACCGTGTGGGCGATCTTCCCCCTGAATACTATGAATTTTACGAACTTTCTCTTGATGATCCCTTCGCCCTTTCCGCTTTGCATGGAACGGGTAGCGGTGACATTTTAGACAAGGTCGTTGAAATGCTCCCCGAAGAAGAACCCGAGGAAGAAGACGACGGAGTTATTCGTGTTGCCATAATCGGAAAGCCAAACGCGGGCAAAAGTTCTCTCACCAACAGAATAGTCGGTGAAGAAAGAGTAATAGTATCCCCTGTTGCAGGAACAACGAGAGATGCCATAGATACCCCCGTTGAAAACGAATACGGTAAATACGTATTTATCGACACGGCGGGAATCAGAAGAAACGCAAAAATTGAGGACGAAATCGAACGTTACAGCGTTTACAGAGCATCTGCCGCCATTGAGAGAAGCGACGTTTGCATAATCCTTGCAGATGCCGCAGAGGGTATAACCGCACAGGACGAACGTATTGCAGGACTTGCTCATGAAGCGGGAAAAGCTTCCATCATCGTTATAAATAAATGGGATACGGTGGAAAAGGATAACAACACCGTAAACGATTTTGTAAAGGATATAAGAAAATCCCTTGCTTATATGCCATATGCCCCCATTCAGTTCATTTCAGCCAAAACGGGACAGCGTGTTGATAAGCTTTACGAGATGATAAACAGCGTTCATGCGGAAGCCTCAAAACGTATTCCTACGGGCGTATTGAACGATGTTTTGGGCGATGCAACCGTTAAGGTACAGCCTCCAACGGACAAGGGCAAACGCCTTAAAATATACTATATGACTCAAGTTTCAACAAATCCCCCCACCTTCGTTATTTTCTGCAACGAACCCGAGCTTTTCCATTTCTCATATCAGCGTTATATAGAAAACTG
>JAZOCZ010000013.1:0-15443 GCA_045596755.1 Eubacteriales bacterium
TTTTTCCCTTTTTGTCCGTTTTCTGCTCTTTTATTCAACATAACCGCCCCTTTATCTTTTAAAGATTATTATTTATATATTCCCCTCTTTGACAAAAAATTCTTACCACAGTGAGTAAAATAAAAACAAAGCAAGCAACTAATTAAGAAAGGAGGAATATTCATTGACGTACACCGTATATGCAGACGTTTTGTTCGTTCTGAATTTTGCCATTGATTTCATATGTATGTGCGCTTCTCTCTATATATGCAAACTCAAAAGACGGGTTTTTCCCATAATAGTATCATCTGTAACAGGAGGCATTTATTCCGTTTTTTCGCTTTACCTTACAGATTTTTCTCTTTTGTTCCAAGCGATAATTCATTTTCTCGTGCTTTTTATTATGTGCCTTGTAGCAACCCCATCGTCAAATATACGAACAGTTTTGAAAACGGAAGGTTTATTTTTTGGAGTAAGTGCATTCGCAGGTGGTCTTGTGTCTGGAGTTTTTTCATATTTGGGAAAATTCTCAATTCTCGGTGGCAGTTTATACGCAGACGTTTCTCCTTTATCACTTCTTTCATTTATTTTGTTTGCGGTCGCATTTTCTATTCCATTTTTCGTTAAAACAGGAAAACGAATCGCATACAAAACCGCTTCCGTGGCTATTGATTACAAAAATTCAAAAAAGAAGTTAGATGCGTTTATCGATACGGGAAATTTACTTTCCGACCCCATAAGCGGTGACGGAATCATCCTGATAAAACACAAAGCACTTTCAGACGTTTTCAAAGAAGAACAGATGGAAGCATTGAAATCCCTTGACGTTTTATCCGAAAGTTTTCCCTCAGGAATAAGGCTCATCCCTTGGGAAAAAGGACTTTTGCCCGTTTTCCGCCCAGACAATACGGTAATAAAGATTTTCGGAATCTCCGATAAAAAAAACGTTTCCGCACTTGTTGGCATAGATTTCTCATCCGGAAGTTTTGGTGGTGCGGATGGGCTTTTACCCTCTTTTTACATAAATTAAATTTAAAGAAAGGAACAAAGAATGAAAACTAATTTTTTTCAATCCAATCCGTCAATAAATTCGTCTGCATGTGAAAATTTCATAAAACCATTAAATAGACTTATTCAAAAGCTGACTTTTTCATTCTTTAAAAATGAAAACCAATGCTTTTACATAAACGGACCCGACACCCTTCCCCCACCGCTTACAAAAGAGGAAGAAACGTTTCTCATTTCAAAGATGAACACGGACTTATCCGCCAAAAACACCCTTATAGAACGAAATCTCAGGCTCGTTATCTATATTGCTAAAAAGTTTGAAAACACCGGGGTAGGTATTGAAGATCTTATTTCCATAGGAACAATAGGTCTGATGAAAGCAGTAAACTCATTCAAATCTGAGAAGGAAATAAAATTGGCAACCTATGCTTCAAGATGTATAGAAAACGAAATACTTATGTTCATACGCAAAAACGCAGGTTTGAAAAACGAAGTTTCCATTGACGAACCGTTAAACGTGGATTGGGACGGAAACGAACTTTTACTCTCTGATTTGTTGGGCACGGATAGCGACTACGTAAATAAGGATATCGAAAAAGCGGAAGACGTAAGGCTTATTCGTGCCGCTCTTTCAAGGCTTGAAGACAGAGAAAGAGTAATCATTGAACTCCGCTTCGGTATAAAGACCGACGGAAAAGAAAAAACGCAAAAAGAAGTTGCAGATATGTTAGGCATTTCCCAATCATACATATCAAGACTTGAAAAAAAGATAATGGTCAAATTAAAAGACGAGCTTAATAAAATGAACTTCCACAGAACGTGACGAACACGAAGTGTTTCACTCCTGCCTCTCCTCTCTCCCCTCTCGCATCTTGCCTCCTGCCTCTCGCCTTGGCTTAGGTTTAGGGATAGGATTAGGATTAGGATTAGGATTAGGTATAGGTATAGGATTAGGATTAGGTATAGGTATAGGATTACAGAGCAAAAATCAGCAATTTAAGCAAATGTTAACATTTGTCACGGTCAATATTTGCGTTTTTTTGTTTTTTTTAGTACATTCAGAGAATTTTGAAGATATATTTATGACATTTGCTCGTTTGTATACCGTTTGCTCGTTTTGCTCTCGTTTGTATACCGTTTGCTCGTTTTGCTCTCGTTTTGAAATAAAATATTAAAGCTCGATTCAAGGTCACATCAAACCTCGAACCGAGCTTTTATTATTCCGAATTACGCATCCCGAATTCCGAATTAAATTTCCACGTTCGAATTGCAATTTCAAGCAGAAAAAATGCAATGCATCCGGCAAGGTAGCACAAAATGTCCTCAAATGCGAATCCTGTTCCCATAACAACTCTGAAAAACTGTATATGTCCAAGACCTAACAAATCAACGTAGTGGAAATACTGACCTATTTCAACGCAAATAGAGAAAAAGAATACCGACAAGGGCATTATCCACACAGATTTACTTTTTACGGAATAATTTTTCAGCGGGAACAAAGTTCTGATAAAACAACAAATCAAAGCGGTAACGAGAACGTCACCAAAATATGGACGAATAAAATTATCAGAAACAAACAACGCAATATATACCTCAGATAAAAATATCAAGAGAGCAATAATTCCGTAAATAATTCTTTTTCTGTTTCTCATCTTCTCCTCCTTCTTCTGTCTGAATCAATAATATTTGCTTTCTCCGCGGGAACAGCATCGAGGTCTCCGTCCAGTGAATATATTATAATTTTTTTCTTAAACCCATTATTTCCATCTTTTTCGGGTTGTTTTTTTATTTGCGGTTCAATAGTCAAAATAGAAATAATATATATTTTATAAGAACTTTTTGGAGAACGCACTTATGAAACTAAAAACCTTTATATTCTCATTTATTCTTATTTTTAGTATTATTCTCTATGTTCTTTTTTCAAGGGTTGAGAGCGCACTGTCGGATTTCGCACAGACGTTTGGAGAGAACAGAATTTTCGAGCTTGTCAATCAATGCATACTTGAAACCACACAAAAAGAATCTGCGGAATACAACAGCATATGCAAGATACACTACGATTCCGCAGGAAAAATTACGGCTATTACTGTTGACCCTGAAAGAGTCAACAAAATTAAAGGCGAAACCGTTTCGTCAATCATCCGTACACTTAAAGATAACAGCAAAGAGGAATTCTCCGTCCCTCTCGGAACGCTTCTGGGAAGCCGTTTATTCTCAGCTAAAGGTCCAAAGGTAAATATTGAAGTAATCCCTCTTGGTGCTGTTGCATCTGAGCTGATACAAAAATTCGCCTCTGTGGGCATCAACCAAACACTTCACAGCCTTTACCTCGACGTACGCATAAGCGTTAAGCTGGCTTCCCCATTTTCCGAATCCAACGTAAACGTTCAAACAAACGTTTGTATTGCTGAAACAGTTATAATCGGGGATATACCATTTGCGTATCTTGATTGATTTACTCAGCTGACGCAAACATATTGTTCAATCTGGTAAGATACTGCTGATTTGAGGCACTGTAAGCATATGAAAGGAACACCGCTTCATCAACGGTTTTTTCTGCAAGATATTCAGACATTTTTCCGTCAAAAGCTTCTGCATTAACGAAATATATATTTCTGTAATTTGCCACAAGATATGGCACGAATGCAAATGCTGACGAATCACCTATTACAAGCAAGGATTTTTCCGTCGCGGATTTTTCGGAGGTTATGGTGAAGCTTCCTCCCCTGTCGCCAAGAAAAGCGTAATTAGCATAAGACGTGGGGTTTGAAAGCTGGGTATATATCAAAGCTCTATCCTTGTATGCCAACTTACCTATATACATAGTTACAGAACATGGATACACGTCGTCTATTTTATAATAGTTCACAACGTCGGCATTTTCCTTTAATTTAGCAGAATTGGTTGCATTATAGAAATTACCCAAATAACCTGTATAACTTCCCATTTCATAAGCTTCTTTGGAAACAGCAATATTGCCAGTTTGCTCACAAAATGCAACGTATGCAAGATAAGCCGCATCTGCTGTCCAGTTTTTATCAGTCTTAAAATAAAGATTCTGTTCTTTAACGTTTTCGGCGATAGATTTATAAGCATCAATACTTGTTGCTGTAGTTCCTGCTTGAACGTATGAAATGAAGTTTTTCTGTGAGGAATTGTAGAAATCATCCGACTGCTTTATATCATACGGGATTTCCACAAATTCAACTGCTGTGGGAGCTATAATTGAATACACAGGGAAGCTCACCGTTGACATAAACGTATTTAAAGCGTCGGCGTATTTCGTTGCCGTTGTTTTCGTTCCGTTGAACTGATTGTAAGCCGCACCATAATAAATATAGGTGTAGCCCATGGGATTTATGACCCAACCGTGATCAGGTTCTTCCGAAATTTCTTCTGAGGATTCTTCTGAAACGTTCTCAGAGGATTCTTCGGAAGGCGTTGAAGATTCTTCCGTTACGGAGGAATCTTCAAAAGAAGATTCCTCGGAAATTTCAGCCGACTCTAAAACAGAAGTGTCTGCACTCTGCTTTGATTCTTCGCTTTGTTCCCCGTCTTTGTCATTCTTTGAATAAAGCATAAAGAATAACATCCCCACAACGAGAAGCACAACCACCGCGGCAAGCGCAACTATAATTTTTATATAGATTTTATCTTTCTGCTTTTCATCTATGGTATCGTTATCAAAATCTTGTTCTTCGTACATATTTTTTTCTCCATTCTTTTATATAAAAATGGTTTTTTTATAAGACCTGCTAATTATTTTTCTCCATTTTCGGATTCTTCTTCATCATCGATATCGGGATAGATTGCAAGTTTCTTTTCTTCCGTTTTTTCGCTATCTTCACTGTTTTCGGAAGTTTCCGCTTTTTCTTCTTTTTCCTTGTTTTCAGCCGCTTTCTTCTCGTTTTCTGCACGGCTCTTTGCTTCCTTTCTCGACTTTATCTCGTCAAGAGCTTCAAAGGATGCATCATCATCAAAAGCGCGCAAGAACTGTTCTCCATCCATAATTTCATTTTTAACCAGATATTCCGAAATGAAATGAAGTTTATCCATATGTTCTTTCAGAATACTTTCAGCAAGTTTGTATGCCTCGGTTACGATATTATGGATTTCCTTATCAATTTTTGAAGCAATATCCTCGCTGTAATTTCTTGAATTGGAGAAATCTTTTCCGAGGAAAACTTCATCATGTCCCGTACCGAAAACGATAGGGCCGAGTTCGTCACTCATACCAAGTTGAGTTACCATTTTTCTCGCAATGGCTGTTGCTCTCTGAATATCGTTGGAAGCACCGCCCGAAATATCGTGAAGCACCAACGCCTCCGCAACTCTGCCGCCGAGGAGCGTTGCAATTTCCTCTTTCAGCTCAACCTTATACACACTGTATTTATCCTCTGTGGGAGGGTTAAGAGTATATCCCAAAGCTCTTCCGCTTGGAATGATGGATATCTGCTGAACAGGATTCTGCGTTTTGCAGAATTTGGAAACTATGGCATGACCTGCTTCATGATAAGCCGTGGCTCTCTTTTCTTCTTCCTTCATAACACGGGATTTTTTCTGAGGGCCTACTACAACCTTTATAATAGCTTCTTCAATATCCGTCATACCAATCAAGGATTTGCCTTTTCTTACAGCGAGAAGTGCCGCTTCGTTAAGGACGTTAGCAAGGTCTGCCCCTGTAAATCCTGCGGTTGCTCTTGCAACCTCTGTGAAGTTAACGCCTTCCTCAAATTTCTTGTTTCTTGCGTGAACCTTCAATATTTCTTCTCTTCCCTTTATGTCAGGGACGTTAACTGCTATCTGTCTGTCAAATCTTCCGGGTCTGAGAAGTGCAGGGTCTAATATATCAGGTCTGTTTGTAGCGGCAATAACGATAACACCGCCCTGTCCTCCGAAACCATCCATTTCAACGAGGAGCTGGTTCAAGGTCTGTTCTCTTTCGTCATGTCCGCCGCCCCAGCCTGCGCCTCTATGTCTGCCGACAGCGTCAATTTCATCGATAAAGATGATACAAGGAGCGGATTTTTTTGCCGTTTCGAAAAGATCACGAACACGGGAAGCACCAACGCCTACGTACATTTCAACGAAGTCCGAACCCGAAATTGAGAAGAAAGGAACTCCTGCTTCACCTGCAACCGCTTTTGCAAGCAAGGTTTTACCAGTACCCGGAGAGCCCATAAGAAGAACACCCTTTGGAATTTTTGCACCAAGTGAAGAAAACTTTTCTGGAGCTTTGAGGAAATCAACGATTTCTTCAAGCTCTTCTTTTTCTTCGTCTGCACCTGCAACGTCCTTGAAGGTGACTTTTTCCTTTTCGCTTGTTCCCATTTTGGTTCTTGCTTTGGTAAAGCTGTTCATTCTGCCGCCAAGACCGCCACCGCTTCCTGGCCCGCCTGCAGTATTGGACGTTCCTTTGGAAACCTTATTTATAAAGAAAGTCCAAGCAGCAACAAGAACCAATATAATTATAACGTAAGGCAGGAACTGAACCCACCAGGGTTGCTGTTCTTTTACCTTAAGGTCGTATTTAACGTTTTCGAGATGACCTTCTATATGCTCCATGAACATTCTCGTGTCTCTCAGCTGATATTCAATGGTTTTCCCATCCTTCAGCTTCATTTCAAGGATATTGGTGTGGTCAACGGTAAACTCCGTTACCTCTCCTTTTTCAAAATATGTGATTATATCGCTGTATACGGGTTGGTTTTCGGGCTTTGTACCCATAAAAAACACAGACACAGCAAAAATTGCAACTATAACCACAACGTAGAAAATTAAAGTTTTAAGGCTGCCCTTCATCAGATTTTTTCCTTTCGTTTTTTACCGCTTATCAATTAAAAATGTATTCAGTTCATCTCCACCGTCAGCAACAATGGAAAAATCACCTTTTCTTTAGCAAACACCCTGTCACACGCTCCAACGTACGGCACGAAAACCACGCCCTCGTCGTCACATATTATGGGGATTGCGTCTCTAATATGCTTTGGTATTTTCAGATTCATAAGCTCCTTGCTTACGCTTCGTCTTACGCCTCGGCATTGTATTTTATCGCCTTGTTCCCTTTTCCTTGCATATAGGTTTCCTTTTATTTTGTCACCGTCCAACACTATCTGCAACGGAAAATCGGAAAATTTATCAATTTTTACGTATTCTTTGGAAAGCTTCAGCAAAACTCCGTTTTCCAAAACCGTCTCTCCTGAAGAAATTGGAAATTTTTCGCCTTCATCCCATTTTTCAAATCTTTCGGATTTTGAAAAAGTCACTCTGCCGTCTTTAACGTATGCCTTTATTCCGAAGGGCAAATCGCATTTCTTTTCTTCCTTTGACGATAAGCATAAAATTATCTGCTTCACGTGTACTGAAGAAAGCCCCTCGCCTGCTGATATTTCGCTATATCGCTTACATATCGCCCTTGATGATATGGACGGATGTAAAACTGACAGGTCGGTTTCTTCATCTATTTTAGCCAACTCACAAGCAAAATAGTCTTCATCCTGTTTTGCGCTTTCAGAAAGTCTTAATATAGCACTTAAAAAATCGGGATTGACCCTTGAAAAGTCACCAAACAAGGTATGTCTTATATAGTTTCTCGTATAAGCTTCATCCTTATTTGTACTGTCTTCAACGTAGCTTTCACCTTTTTCGGAGAGAAACGTAAGTATTTCTTCCCGCGTACATTCTATAAGCGGTCTTAGGTAAAAGCCTCTCACAGCAGGGATTCCGGCAAGACCCGTTACTCCGCATCCACGAAGAATGTTAAAAACAACGGTTTCAGCCGTATCATTCGCATGGTGAGCGGTTAAGAAGAAATCTATATTTTCGGATTCCTTCAGCTTTTCAAAAACGCCGTATCTTAACTTTCTCGCCGTTTCCTCCAGACCTTCACCGCTTTTTCTGGATTCTTCAACGGCATAAACGTTTTCAATATAGAGCTTCACTTTTTTGTTTTCACAAATAGATACGCAAAAAAGTTCATCTCTATCCGCCTCACCGTCTCTTATATGATGGTTGACATGAACAGCAGAAAGGAAAAATTCTTCCCTTTTCTGAAGCTGACACAAAGCACATAAAAGTGCAACGGAATCCGCTCCGCCAGACAAGCAAACACAGATATTTCTATTTTTTAAATTGATTTGGTATTTCTCAAAGAAACCGTTTATTTTTTTAAGTATCAATGGTTATTCTCCACGATTTTCCACAGACACGAATCTATAGTTCTTGGCAAGCCACGCAAGCTTTACCGTTCCCGTAGAACCGTGACGGTTTTTAGCAACGATACATTTTGCAATTTCAATTTCGTTTTCGCCCATAGCAGGAGCAGTTTCAACAGAACCTTCTTCCCCTCCTTCGGGTTTATCACCGTATTGACCGTAACTGTCTCTATGCAAGAAAAGAACAACGTCAGCATCCTGCTCAATTGAACCTGAATCACGAAGATCGTGAAGCTGTGGCAAGGATTTTCCCGTTCTTCCTCCTGCGGCACTTTGTTCACGGCGAAGCTGTGAGCACAGAATAAGAGGAATCCCTAAATCCTTCGCCATAAGCTTAAGACCTCTCGTTATTTCACCGATTTCAAGGACTCTGTTATCGGAATGTTTTTCCGTATGCATAAGCTGTAAGTAGTCGATTATAACAAGCTTTAAATTTTTCAGCTTTCTCAACTTGGACCTCATATTCATAACGGTGATATTTGAAGTTTCATCTATAAGAATATTGGTTTTTGCAAGAACGGAAGCGGCTTGAGCCAACTTTTTCCATTCATCGTCCGTCATATCACCTGTTCTCAACTTATGATGGTCTACAAGCGCTTCTGCGGCAAGCATTCTGGAGGCAAGCTGTTGAGGAGGCATTTCCAAAGAGAAGACCGCGACGTCAGGTGGTTCTGTCCCCTCTTTATAGGCTTTTGCCACGTTAACTGCCAGATTCATACAAAAAGTGGTTTTACCCATACCCGGACGGGCACCAACAATAATAAGATCTCCTGGGTTCATGCCAACGATATAATTATCCAGATCGGAATATCCCGTCTTTGTTCCCGACAATGCATCCGGATTGTTCCTTAAAACACCCCATATATCGTAATTTTCACGTATCGCCTGCTTTATATGAACGAAATTCGTGTTATATTTCTCGTTGGAAATATCGTGAAGTCGCTGTTCCGCCTTATCAAGAATTTTATCAACGTCATCAGCTCCCGAATACGCCTCGTCAGAAGTTGCACGGGATGCGTCAATAAGCCTTCTCAACACCGCTTTGTCACGGATTATATCGGAATATTCCGTAACGTTTCCAGCATAGGCAGATGAATCTATAAGCATTTTCAGATACTTGACAGCATCAGGCCCTTCATAATGCTTACTCTTTTCAAGTGCCTCAAGTACAAGAACGGGGTCGATAGGTCTTGACGTTGAAGCAAGGTCAAACATGGCTTCAAAAATAACCTTGTGCTGTTCAAGATAAAAATCGTCCGCTCTTAACTGTGGAACTTGCTCTATAAGTTCGGGATTGGTAAGTATTGCACCTAAAACCGCTTGTTCTGCTTCAAGGGAATAGGGCATTTGTTTCAATGAACCTATGGTCGAATTGATTTGGGAATCCATATTTCCCCCTTATGCTTCAACTATAATTTTTATCTCTGCACTTATTTCGGGATAAAGTTTAAGTTTGACTGCATATTCTCCCGTTCTCTTGATGTTATCGCTTAAAGCAATTTTCTTTTTATCAACGGTTATTCCAAGTTGTTCTTTGATTTTATCGGAAACGTCCTTCGTTGTAACGGCTCCGTAAAGTCTGCCGTCAGCACCGCCCGTTGTTTTGAAGGTTATAACGGAATCCTTGATCTTTTCAGCAAGTTCCAATGCGGCTTTGCGTTCAGTTTCTTTTTTGTATGCGGCGGAATCGTTTTTCGCCTTAACCTCGCTCAACACCTGTGCAGTTGCTTCCTTTGCAAGATTTCTTGGGAAAAGGAAGTTTTTTGCATAGCCGTCGGAAACGGTTATTATTTCTCCTTTTTTTCCTTGTGCTTTAACGTCTGCGAGCAATAATACCTTCATATCGCATTCTCCTTAATTATTTTTCATATTTATCTATGGCATCTTTAAGTTCTAAAACTGCGTTTTCCATACTTACGTTCTCAAGTTTCGCTCCTGCCATATTGAAGTGTCCTCCGCCTCCAATTGCTTCAAGAAGCAAGGCAACGTTTACAGATCCGTCGGAACGGGCTGAAATATGAACACCGCCGTCAACGGCTGTGAGAACAAAAGTGGCTTTAACGCCTTCGATGCCTAAAAGGTTATCCGCCGCTTTTGCGGCAATAACACGGTTATTTTCGCTGTTTTCATCGTTTTCATAAACGGTTATGGCGTATACGGATTTATAAACTGTAACGCCTGATTGAATGGACGCAAGTTTTTTGTATTCAGAGGCGTCCGCTTTAAGCATATCTCTTCCGCGTTCAAGACTGCCGCCTATGCTGTTTAAGAATATTGCCGCACCAAAGGTACGAACACCTGTGTTTCTGCTGAAATTCTGAGTATCAAGAAGAATACCCGTATAAAGCAAATCTGCTTCCTCCTTCAAGGTTGACTCAGGAGGCATAACGTGTTCCAATATTTCACAAACAAGTTCAGAAGCAGAGGATGCAGTTGGCTCGATATAAGATATATCAGGCTTTTTCTCGAATTCCTTCGCTTGTCTGTGGTGGTCTATAACCACAAATGATTTTGCATTTTCAACGATTTCGGAACATTCGAATATCAAGGGGTTGCTTACGTCAGAAACAATAACCAGAGTTTCAGGTTTTATTAAATCCTGTCCCGTTATGGAATCAACAAAAATTTCCGAATAAGCATCTCCCAAATGTTCGATAGCTGCCTTTGCATCTTTATCCTTGAAGTTTACAACAATATTGGCTTTAACTCCGCAATGCATACAAAGTCTGGCAAGACCGACACATGAACCTATACTGTCAAAGTCAGCATTTTTATGACCCATAATTATAACGTTTGACGAGTTGCAAACGAGAGATACAAGTTTACTCGCCACAACACGTGAACGGATTTTCGTCTGCTTCTGAACAGACCTTACACGTCCGCCGAAAGAATACGTTCCTTCCTTCGTTTTAACCGCAGTCTGTGCACCGCCACGCTGAAGTGCCAACTCAAGAGCGGATTGCGCTGCTTCCTCTTTTTCAGCCAACGTTCCTTCAACGTATGCAACACCAAGGGAAAGGGTCAAGTTAACCTCGAAAACGTCTGCGGGAGATGTGTTTATATTATCCATAAAGGAAAATCTGTCCTTCATAATCGTTTCAAGTTGACCCGCTTCGAAAAAGATTATATATTTATCTCTGTCGTATTCTCTTATAATTCCGTTTATGGATTGAACCCAACCACTTAACGCGGAGGAGATTCTTAAAGCGTCTTTTCTTCCTTTTTCGCTTACGTAAACCATAGCCTCGGATGCGTTGTCAATCATGGCATATGCAACAGCTAAATCTCTTGATTTGAGCAAGGACTTAACATCTTCAAGTTCCGTTATATCCGTAAGGCAAAGGAATACGTATTTCTTATCGTTTATAACCTCGGCTTGAGATACAATGCTGAAACATACGTCATCAAAATTGAAAATCATTGGCGCGTTTCCGTTTGCCTTAACGTAATCGATAAGTCTTGAAGCGGAAAGTTCGCCACGTGTTATCTGCGAAAGCGTTGGTTTAAGGGGCATATTTATATTGAAATATGAATCTACCGACCCGCTTTTCCAAACTATTCTGTCATCCTCGTCAACTACTAAAAACGCATCATCGCTTCGTCTTGCAAATTTTTCGCTGAAACTTCTCGTATATTCCAAAACGTCTTTTTTGCTTTCCCAGAATAAAATACCGAATGAAATTGCAACGGATACAAAAGTTACAACAAAGCATATGATTCCAAGTACAAAATCATAAGTAGCAGCTATGGCGGATATCAAAAGAAGTATTAAAAGCAATCCTATAATATTTAATTTTTCGGGAGAGAATTTATTTTTCAGATTTAATCCCATAAATTTTCCTCGAATTAAAACTTTTTTATTTTTGTTCGGTTGTGCTTACCGAAGGTTTTTCTTCATAGGTAAGAGTTGCATATATTCCAATTATAAGCATGGTGAGTAAAACGTACAATCCAAAAACCGATATTGAAATAAGGAATATTATCATAGCACTTGTTCTTTTTGCTGAACGAATTTTTCTTAGGATTTTTGATGCACCCATATACAAAACCGCAGGAGCAATACCGAAGCAAATGGCATTTATGGCAAAGGCAAGATAAAGTCCTTCGGTTTCAGATGAGTAAAGGTTTCCTGCAATATATGCAAAAATGAAAACGATTGCCCCTAATTTTGAAAGAACGAGTTTCCATTCACCGCATTCTTCGGGAAAAGCACCTTCCTTTTTGCATAATGCTTTCGCAATAACTGTTGAAATAAATCCTAAAATTCCAAAGGCGGCAAGAGCGTATCCACACCACATAACTCTCGTTTCGTTGATTACTTGTTCTATAAGTTCCTCAGTGAAAATCTTGCTGATTTCAAGGTTATTGGAAACGTAAAGTTCTCTGAGTTGCATGTAGAAGTTTCTGAAAACGTCAAGGTTCAATTCAACAAATTTTGAAAATGAATCAGGGGTAAGGCTTCCAAAAAGCAAATAAACGTATACCGTCTGAACGGCTCCGTAAAATATAATCATTGCTCCTATCGTTAAAACCACCGTCTTCATTCTTGAAAGATTTTTGGAGATTCCGTAGCACACGGCAACGCCCACAGGCAAAAATGACAGTGATAAAGCCGTACAATCAATACTCCCAGTCATCAAATAAACAACCGACGGTGCAACTACGGCAGGAATGGCTGATATCCATACCTTGCGTTTAGTCAAGCACAAAGCGGCAAAGAGACCGCCGCCTGCTGCAGCAGAAAGCATTGTCTGGGAAATATCTCCCGATGATCCCATTACAACGGATATTGCTATGATTGAAATTATATATAAAAGATAATTATTGCTTTTAGTTTTTGCGTCAGTCAAAATTATTTCCTTTCATTGCTAAAACAGCGTTTGCTGTTTCGCTTCCAGCTCCTCGAAAGCCGCTCCCGCAGAGGGAAGCTTTGACTTTCTGTATTTGGATTCTTTCGTAAGTTTATTCTTTTCAGGGTCGTAAGGCGTTACCTTTTCAACCTTTTGATTTGCTTTAAGCGTCATAACGGAAGCGCCCATTGAAGATCTTGTTGTTTTCTCCACGATCTGCGTTTCCTTGACAAGAAGTGCTTTTCCTGCATCTGACAGCATAAGGTATTCCTTTGCCGTTCCGCTCTGATAAATTGCAACTGCAGGAGAACCGTCGTAGAAAGCGGAAGAAAGCTTTTTACGGTTCAATTTAGTTTCATAGGATTTTGCAGGGATTCTTACAGCCTTTCCGTTTTCAAAGAAAAGTGTATACCCGCCTTCATAGTTATCAATGCAGAAGCCTGCAACAACCCTTTCGCCATCCTCAAAATTCAAGGCGGTAGGAATATAGTCACCCAATGAAGAAGCTTTTACTTCTGTAAAATCATTCATGCGGGATTTATAAACCTGCCCCTTCGTAGTAAAGAAGATAAGTGAGGCTTTGTTCGTGGTCTCACGGGAGAAAAGAAGTTCGTCTCCCTCTTTATAGCTTTGTACGTCATTTCCTCTGAGAGAAGCAGGAGTGCATTTCTTGAAATACCCCTCTTTTGAAAGGAACATAACAACGGGATAATCGGGAATATCCTCCGCCGTTTCCACGTATTCCTCAACGTCTGTAAGGAAAAAGGTCTTACGGGGAATAGCGTATTTTTCCTTTATTTTAGAGAGCTGTTTTATTATATACTTCTTTATCTTTTTAGGAGAATCAAGAAGCTCATTAAGCTCGTTTATACGCTTTTCAAGATCTTCTATCTCGTCAAGACGCTTTAAGATGTACTGTTTATTCAAGTTTCTCAACTTTATTTCAGCAACGTATTCAGCCTGAAGCTGATCGATTCCGAAGCCTGCCATCAAGTTTGGAACGACTTCCGCATCGTTTTCCGTATTTCTGACAATTCTTATAGCTTTATCAATATCAAGCAGAATTTCCTTCAAGCCGAAAAGAAGATGAAGTTTTTCTCTCTTTTTGTTAAGCTCAAACAAAAATTCACGTCGCAGACATTCCTCACGGAATGCGCACCATTCTTCGAGAATATCCGTAATTCCCATAAGGCGAGGAACACCGCCCACAAGCACGTTGAAATTGCAAGGGAATGAATCCTCAAGAGGCGTTGATTTGAAAAGCTTTGCCATTATCTTTTCAGGATTTGCGCCCTTTTTCAAGTCAATAGTAAGCTTCAGACCGTTTATGTCAATTTCGTCACGAACGTCGGTTATATCACGAACCGAGCCTTTTTTGACGAGAGCAACAATGGAATCCCTTATTTTTTCAACTGTGGTAGTATAGGGAATTTCCGTTACTTCAATACAGTTATAAGAAGGGTCAAAGGAATATTTTGCTCTTACCTTAAAGCTTCCTTTACCCGTTTGATATATTTCCTTCAGCTTTTCTCTGTCATAAATGAGAAGTCCACCCGTTGAGAAATCGGGCGCTTTCAATATGTCCAGAACCTCGTCGATAGTTATTTTCTCATTTTTCAGATAAGCCGTGGTTACGTCACATATTTCCCCAAGGTTGAAGGAACAGATATTACTTGCAAGGCTTACGGCAATACCCGAGTTTGGAGACACAAGTATATTAGGAAAGCTTACAGGCAATATTGTAGGTTCAGTTTCCGTGTTATCAAAGTTAGGTACAAAATCCACGGAATCACGGTCAATACCTCCAAAAATCTCCTCGCAGAATTTCATCAGCCTTACTTCCGTATAACGTGAAGCGGCACAAGGCGTATCGGAGTAATGTTTACCGAAAGTTCCTTTGGAATCAACAAAAGGATGAAGAAGAGATTCTCTGCCTTTGGTGAGTCTCACCATCGTTTCATAGTTAGCGGCATCACCGTGAGGGTTATAAACCATTGCCGCGCCCGAAACTATAGCTGATTTGGCAAACGCTCCGCCGAGCAAGCCTTTTTTATACATTGTATAAAGAATCTTTCTTTGGGAAGGCTTGAAGCCGTCTATTTCAGGGATTGCTCTGGAAATGATAACGCTCATGGCGTATGGCATAAAATTCTTTTCCAGAACGTTTGTTACCTCTATATTTTCAACCGCCGCCTCAACAAATTTAGGCATCGGCTTTTTTCTTTTTGCCATACATCTTTTCCTTTACATTAAATTTAATTGCCTTCAGCAAGGCAGGCCGCTACGCTCAGGCAGGAGGCAAGAGGCAGAAGGCAGGAGGGAAGGAAATTTTTCTCACTTCGTTTCGAAAAATATTTTATATAAATGCTTTTCGAGAGAAGCGAGGAAAGCT
>JAZOCZ010000014.1:0-2842 GCA_045596755.1 Eubacteriales bacterium
TGCGGCGGATGGGGAGATGTGGGTGATACGCATTTTTGGGGCGAACCCCTTTACGGATATTACTATTCAAGAGATGAATGGTTAATAAGAAAGCATATGGAGCTTCTTTCCAATGCAAATATAGATTTCCTTTATTTAGACGTTTCCAATGCATTTACGTACATTTACAACGCAAAACTCGTTATGAGAATTTGTCACGAGTTAAACGAGCAGGGCTTTGATGCTCCTCAGATTGTCTTCTATACGAAATCGTATTCCAATGCAGTTGTACGCTTTCTTTACGATGAAATATACAGACAAAATTATTATCCTGACACATGGTTCTACGTTGACGACAAACCCGTTATCGTAGCTGAAGAAGAAGACAATATTGATAATTTCTTTACAATAAGACTTCCGCAATGGCCAACGGACGCAGACAGAACAAACGCATGGCCCTGGATCGATTTCAAATGGCCTCAAACCGTATACAAAAACAAGGAAGGCGTAGGCGAAGCCATAAGTGTTTCCGTAGCCCAGCATAGCGGAACCATCCTTTTCTCCACAGCAGGACTTTACGGCGGAACAGAGGATCGAGGCAGATCCACCGTTGGTAAATCCGAAGCAGAAAGCTCAACAGCAATTACAAAGCATTCCTACAAATTCGGATATAATTTCCAGGCACAATGGAACAGAGTGTTTGAATGTATAGAATCTTCCGCAACTAACCCTGCGGACAGCATAAAATACGTTCTCGTTACAGGCTGGAACGAATGGACGGCAGGAAGAATAGGAGACCCGTTGAGAGAGGATCAGGAAATATTCTTCTGCGATACCTTCAACTCCGAATACAGCCGCGATTTAGAAATGACAAGAGGCGAATATTTTGATAACTATTACCTCCAGCTTATCTCAAACGTTTATAAGCTTAAGGGTGCCGCTCCCGTTATAATTCAGGACAGCAGAAAGCCTATTAACGTAACGGGCGAGTTCGACCAATGGGATAGCGTAAAAGTTACGTACACAGACCCCAAAAACGATTGCAACGACAGATACGAAAGAGGCTTCGGAAACAGCCAATATATAAACCAGACAGGAAGAAACGATATAGTTTCCGCAAAGGTTACGTCCGACACGAAAAACCTTTACTTCTACGTTGAAACCGCAGAAGATATCTCCATGTACGATACCGACTCCGCATGGATGCAACTCTTTGTAAACACAGACGGGGAAGGGTTAAACGGCTGGTACGGCTATGATTACATTATAAATCACGAAGCAAAAAGCCAGTTCACAACAACCGTCTCTAAGGTTGAAGAAAAGAGAAAATCAATTTCTTACGAGTACAAAACCGTAGGCGAGGTTTCCTACAGAGTAAAGGATAACAAAATGATGATTGCTGTTCCCCTTGAAATGCTTGGAATTACCGATTACAGCAAAATCAACGTTTCATTCAAGTGGGCAGATTCAGTAGTAAAGATTTCCAATATGGAAGCTTTCTACGAATTAGGCGACGCCGCACCTCTTGGCAGACTTAATTATATTTATAGAAACTATTAAACAATGCGGAATGCGGAACTTTTTTCCAATTCGTAATTCGGAATTCGTAATTCGGAATTGAGGAAATTTTTCTCCCGTTGGTCGAAAAATATTTTATATAATTGCTTTTCGAACGCAGAGAGAAAAGCTACCTTTATTCCGCATTCCGCATTCCTCATTCCGCATTAAATGAACCGTCCCCTGT
Organism: Eubacteriales bacterium; assembly: GCA_045596755.1. Lineage (GTDB taxonomy): Bacteria > Bacillota > Clostridia > Oscillospirales > CAG-382 > SIG653. The sequence goes on from JAZOCZ010000014.1 coordinate 1,724, forward strand.
GACGTGATAGGCAATAGGAAAGAAAATTTTTACTCTTGCCTCTTGCCTCCTGCCTAACCACTATTTTATGGAGTAAATTATGAAAAAAAACAAAGCATTAAAATTTTTATCTCAATTTTTGACATTGTGTATGCTTCTTTCCTTGTTTACATTTATAACTGTTTATGCAGAAGATACACTCACTCTTAAAGCAAACAGCATACTTTCAATCAGTGTTATCGAAGATACAAAGTTCGTTATAAATTTTTCAGAAAAAAAGACAGTTGATACGCTTTTGTCAAACTTTGAATCTTCCAACTCTATAAGCGTGACCAAAAACGGTAAAACACTTGCAAAAAATGATTTGGTCGGAACAGGAACATTGATTACTATAGGAAAAGATTCTGCGTATGTTATAATTAGTGGTGATACCAATGGAGACGGTTTAATAACGTCTACTGACTATATGCAGATAAAGAGCTATTTTCTTGGTAAGTACAATTTCGATAAGATACAATTTATTGCTGCAGACACAGACGCTGATGACTGTATTAGCGGAACGGACTATATGCAAATTAAAGCATATTTTCTTGGATTATATGATCTTTTTATGCCAGAACCGTATTTAAATCCAAACGTTTCCGTTGACGAATTCGGAGCTATACACAACAAAACCGTTCCACACGAAGAAGCCCCTTCGTATTTCTTTGATTTTACAAAAGAAGAATGTACGAAAGAATTTTTTAACGTTTACGGAATAGAGTATTCTTTCCAAAAGGAAGGATACGTTCGCTTCAAATCCTTGGACAATGATCCTCATCTCAGCATAAGAACGCCAAAGCTTTTTTCAAAAAGCATGAGATACGTACGTATCGAATACAGAGCAAATCAGGATATGTATGCTGAATTGGTTGTTAACAGATCAGACGGAATATGGATGGGCTTGCACGGTTCAGTACGCCCCTTCGAATTTAAAAAGCAGGAAGATTTTGGATTTATAATAGTTGATGCGGATATACTTTGTGCCGACAAGGTGTATTTCACAGAATTCAGAATAGACCCTATGGTAGAACCTAACCTTACCATTGATATAAAATACATTGCAGGCTTTGATACTTTAGAAGACGCGCAAAACTTCGA
>JAZOCZ010000015.1:0-2687 GCA_045596755.1 Eubacteriales bacterium
TACATTGCAGGCTTTGATACTTTAGAAGACGCGCAAAACTTCGATGCCAAAAACTTCAAAGGCGAAAGAGTGAATTATGCCGTTGACGCTGAATGGGACACTCCTGAATACGTGGAACAAGTAGTATCAGACCTTGACAACGTTGAAGGCACTCTTGATTTTAAAGATAATAAAGACGGAACAGTTACTATTTCCTACGTTAAAAACGGTGAAAAAGTTTCATATACTGTGCCAAATAATGCAAATTACATATCAGGTGGTTATGCGGCAACAGATGATTTAAAAAGAACCCTTCCCAACTCCAACAAAGTTGGTATCTACGGTGAAAATGGTGAATACTACGTTGGAATGTTTTATTTTCTGTTGTGCGGAGAACATGGAGATTTTGACCTTTACGATATAAATAAGATAATCGCAAAATACGGTCCTGCCGCCAAGAACTTAAACTGTGAAGGTTGGGGTCCCGAAGGAGCTTGGCATTTCTGGGGCGAACCTCTTTACGGTTATTACTATTACCGTGACGAATGGGTAATAAGAAAGCATATGGAGCTTTTTTCCAATGCAAATATAGATTTCCTTTATTTTGACGTTACAAACGGATGGACGTATACTCGCGTTGCAAAGACTGTTATGAAAGTGTGTCACGAGCTGAACGAACAAGGCTTTGACGCACCTCAGATTGTTTTCTATACGAATTCCCTCTCAGAAAACGCCGTTCGTCAGATTTACGATGAAATATACAAGCCAAATCTTTATCCCGATACGTGGTTTTACGTTGACGGTAAACCTGTTATCGTAACGCAGGAAGAAAACAATATTGACGATTTCTTCACAATAAGACTTCCACAATGGCCAACAGAAGCTGACAAGAAAAACTCATGGCCCTGGATAGATTTTAAATGGCCTCAAACCGTATACAAAAACAAGGAAGGCGTTGGAGAAGCCATAAGCGTTTCAGTTGCCCAGCATAGTGGAAGCATTTGTTTCTCAAGCTCAGGACTCTATGGGGATAAATCCAACAGAGGAAGATCAACCGTTGGTAAATCCGAAGCGGTAAGCAAAAAGGAGGTCACCGAGGATTCCTACAAATACGGATATAATTTCCAAGCCCAATGGGACAGAGTATTTGAATGTATAAAAAATTCCGCAAATAACCCATCCCAAAGCATAAAATACGTTCTCGTTACAGGTTGGAACGAATGGGTTGCAACAAAACTAAGCCCCGACATCAGTCCTGCTGTCCCAATATACTTCGTAGATACCTTCAACCCAGAATACAGCCGTGATATTGAAATGACAAGAGGCTTGTATTTTGATAATTATTATATGCAGTTGATTTCCAACGTTTCAAAGCTTAAGGGTGCCGCTCCCATAATTATTCAGGACAGCAGAAAAGCTATTAACGTAACGGGCGAATTCGACCAATGGGACAGCGTTAAAGTTACTTATACAGACCCCAAAAACGATTGCAACGACAGAGCAGAATTAGGAGTTGGAAAAACAGAATACGTAAACCAGACGGGAAGAAACGATATAGTTTCTGCAAAGGTTACGTCTGATACGAAAAATCTGTATTTCTACGTTGAAACTGCAGAAAACATCTCAATGTACGATACTGATTCCTCATGGATGCAGCTTTTCATCAACACAGATGAAAAAGGCACAAACGGCTGGTACGGCTACGATTACGTTATAAATCACGAAGCATTGAGCCAATTTAAAACAACAGTCTCTAAGCTTTATAAGAACAAAGAAACAAATTCCTACAACTACAAAACCGTAGGCGAGGTTTCCTACAGAGTAAAAGGCAACAAGATGATGATCGCTGTTCCCCTTGAAATGCTCGGCGTTACCGATTACAGCAAAATTAACGTTTCATTCAAATGGGCTGATTCAGTAGTAAAGATTTCCAATATGGAAGCCTTCTACGAATTGGGCGACGCCGCACCTCTGGGAAGACTTAACTTTATTTATAGAAACTATTAAACAATGCGGAATGCGGAACTTTTTTCCAATTCGGAATTCGGAATTTGGAATGCGGAATGCGGAATGCGGAATGCGGAATGCGGAATGCGGAATTCGGAATTCGGAATGCGGAATGCGGAATGCGGAATGCGGAATGCGGAATGCGGAATGCGGAATGCGGAATAAAGGTAGCTTTTCTCTCTACGGTCGAAAAGCATTTATATAAAATATTTTTCGACGGGCGGGAGAAAAATTTCCTCAATTCCGAATTACGAATTCCGAATTCCGCATTAAATGAACCGTCCCCTGTGCCGTGTTCTATCCCCCCTTACCTAACCACTATTTTCTGGAGTACATTATGAAAAAATTAAAACTTTTAAGCACAATGCTAATTATAGCTATGTTGGCTTCCTCTTTTGCAGGATGTACCGACGGTAACGAGAGCATAAACAGTTCTTCGGACAGCGAAGCTTCATACGTTTCTGATGGAAATACTTCCGAAGAATCTTCAGAAGTATCATTTAATGAATATATAAACCCTAACGCATACGTTGACAGTTGGGGCAATACGCATAACAAAACGTTACTGAACGAAGAAATTCCAACGTATTTTATAGATTTCTCAAGCAAAGACACCATGGGGTATCTTTACGGCATCAATGGCGTGGAAATAACCCACAATGAAGAAGGATACGTAAGCTTCAAGTCCACAAGCAATGACC
>JAZOCZ010000016.1:0-7111 GCA_045596755.1 Eubacteriales bacterium
AGAAGACACGCCTCTCTCTTCCTTCATACTTCAAATCTTTGCGAAATTCTTCAAAAAAGAAAGAGAAAAATAAAAAAAGAAAAAAGGCCGAAAAATTTCGGCCTTTTAAATTATTCTGCGATTTCTTCGCTTTCTTCAGAAACTTCTGCGGATTCTTCAGAAATTTCAGATGATTCTTCAGAAACTTCTTCTCCGTTTTCAATGAAGTTTGCTACGTCTGTTGTTGTGATTACGTTTATTTTATCCATTGTGGATTTTTCGGTATCGATAGTCCATCTTGGAATTGTGAGGTCTTCTCTCTTTTCCTTACCTTCGGATTCTCTGATTGCTTCTTCTTTTGCGAGAGCCTCTTTTTCTTCCTCTGTCATAAGGTTGTTTTCAACAACGTAAACGTTTATAAAGTCATATTTTGTTGTATTATTGATAATCGTTGCTTTTACGGATGCGTTGTCAACAATACCTTTTTCGTTTTCTTCAGCATAAGTACGATCAGAACAATATACGTAAAGATCAAGATATTCAGTAGGCTGAATCAAAACGTCTTCGATTTTCTTTGCTTTATCGCCTTCACCGATTGTATAGGTTACTCTGTATTCGTAAACGTTTTCCCAAACAAGTTCGCCGTCTTCATCGGTTGCCTGAAGTCCTGTTACTTTATCAATAACGGGTTTTACAAGATCTTCATAAAGAAGTTTACCTGTTTCTTCGTCAATCTTATGAAGTCCGTTTTCATCCAAAATAGGTTTGTCATAATCGGGAACAGGATATTCGTTTACAATAATGGAAACGAGCTGTTCGGCATTCTTGTTTTCTCTGAGAAGTGCTTCACTCTTTGCGAATCCCAATGTTGTTGTGGGGAATCCACTTACAGCGGGTTCCAAAAGAACAAACATATCGAAAGATGATTCAATTCTCTTTGCTATAAGGTCAATGGTTAGTTCTTTATCTTCATCAGGATGATTAAGTTTTTCGGTAGAAGTAAAGATATTGTCCGTACCGAGAATCAGGTCTTCAATTTCGGGTTGGAGAAGGAATCTTGTTTCTTCGGAAATTGCATACTGAACAAATACTACGGAACCAGATACCAATTTCGAATCTTCGCTGTAGGAAGCAGAAACCGTGCTTACTACATTTCTGTCTTCATATTCTTCAAGATAGTTAAGAAGTTCTTTGAACTTTTCATATTCAAGAGCGAAAGGGAAAGAAACTGTGGATGAAAGTCCTTCGTAAAGTTCGCCTGTTGCTTTCTGGGTTTCCTTGAATCTGATAATAGTTCTTCCTTCTGTGAATGAAACTGATGGAATGTTGAAACCATTTGTATCAGTTTTGAGGAAAGACTCAATTTCTTTAAAGAACATTATCTGATTTTCTTCCTGAATATCCGCGGGGAACTTTTCAAGTTCTTCTTCGAATTTGTTTCCGTAGATATTAGTCATTATGAGATAGAAATCTTTCTTTTTATACTGTTCTTTTTTTGTATCTATCTTTTTTTCCAAAGTTGCTATATCGCTTTCAAGTATTACCTTTTCTGCTGTAAATTTCTTATAACCAAGATAGTAGGCACATACAATAATTACAGCAACGAGCAAAAACACAAGTAAATTCTTATCTCTTGTAGCAAGTTTCATATTATGTTACCTCCTTCTTATTTCTTGGAATTTTTATCACTTGTGATTATATCTGAATCGATATATTCGTTAGTGATTTTGCACTTTGCGGAAAATGCAAATACAGAATTGCCATCACCGTCAACGCTCTGCGTTATACTTGAAACTTGAACGTCATCAACAAGTGTCATTGCTTTAAGTTGCATTATAAATTTAGCACAAGTATCCCAGCTGTCAGCAAAAACGGACATGGAAACATCACCGTTTGTTGAGCAGGAAAGGGTTGTTATTTTACTTGTTTCTGGTCTCATTACTTCCAATGCTTCAATGAAGTTGTTGAAAGCTTCTGCTTCTGTTTCTGTTGTAGCCTGGAAGGAAATAATGTCCTTGTATTTAGCATAGGCATCTGCATATGCATTATATATGGGTGTTACATCAGGAAGATTCGCAAGCTCTCTCTCCTTGAATTTCTTATCCTGTCTAAGATTAAGAACTTCAACCAAAGGAATAAGAACCAAAACAGCGGAAACAACTACAGATACCATGACCGCACCAAAGTAAACTCTATTTCTTGCTCTTGCAATTCTGTCGCCTTCCATTTCCTTGGAGACAAAGTCAAGAGTTCCGTAAATTGAACCGAGAGCGTCAATGTATCTGAACAATGATTTATCGCGTTCCATCGCTTCAACATCAGTTTCAGTTCCTTCAACCTCGCGTTCAATGCCTGCAAGTTTATCAAGCGTAGTTACAGGAACGTCTATCTGAGCTTCGAAGAATTCTCCGATATCAATAATTTCGCCGCCCTTACCGAAGATAAACGCTTCGTCAACGGGAGCATCAGGAAATTTAGCACGGTAGAATTCGTAAACACGCAATATAGTATTGAAATAATCTTCAACAGCGTCAGCAACCAACGGTTTTTCCTGAACAGCAGTTTTGAGAGAAGTTGTTTCAAGCATTACTTCAACGTCCGAATCTGACATGTTATAAGCTCTTGCAATAGAATTTGTAATCATGCCGCATCCAGAAGAAAGTGTACGTTGCATCTTCAAGCGATTATCTGCAAAAATAGATACAACTGTGGAATTATCGTTGATCAAAAGGGTCATGCTGACAGTTGCGGGAACCTGACGTTTGCATACTTCAACTATGGTGTTACCCGTATAGTCAACGCTGAGAACCTTAAGTCCAAGCTGTTTTGCAAGTTCGTATCGGCTGTTGATTATTTCATTTGCAACAGCATATGCCATAATACGCATTTTCTTTACAGCAGTACCGTTTTCTTCTTCCTCGAATTCATCAAGAAGGCTATAAGAATATACGCAATCTTCTGTAGAAACAGGGAAATATTCCCCTGAGTTGGCAGTCACAAGAGAAAGTATACGCCTGTGGCTTCCAAGAGCAGGAATAACAATCTCTTTGGAAAGAATTTTTGAAGAAGAAACAGAGAAAACAACACGCTTTGTTTTGATCTGATTCTCTGTTAAAGCATCGTTCAATGCTTTAACAATGGCGGGGTAATCCTTTATGATACCATCCTCAAAAGAAAACTCAGGTGTTTTAAGATTAATGCTCTTGAAAACTTTTAAGACTTCACCCTTAAAAGCAACTTCGCATAAATTGATGTCACTATCATTAATTGCGATAGTAACAACCTTGCCGGAGAACTTTCTCGCTTTCATAATTTAGTTGCACAATAAATGTGCTTCCTCCCTTCCCTATGCAAAAAAGCAAATGGATTTAACAAAATATATTACAGTTTATTATTTACAAATCAAATAAAAGGTAAAGTATCAATTTGGAGTATATAGGATTCAAGTTTTGGTAAAGTGTGATTTATAATCCCAACGTTGACAAATACCAATTCACAATACCATCACCGAAAACCATTGAAATAAAAATTCCTGCAGATAAATAAGGTCCAAAAGGCAACATATTTTCTGTGTCCTTCTTAACTCGCATTATGGTCAAATGAATAACTGAACCTATAATGCACCCAAGCATAAAGGCTAAAATTATGTTTTTCCATCCAAGCAACAACCCTGCTGAAGCCATCAGGAAAACATCTCCGCCACCCATGGCACGGCCTCTTGATATAAGCTGTATCAAAAATAGAAGTCCGCCTACGGAACAAGCACCTATAACGTAAAGAGACCAGTTGTCAAAGTCGAGACAAAGGGCAATTATACCAAGAATTGTAAGAATAATATTCGTAGTATAAGGAATTTCATAAATTTTAATATCAATTCCCGATATAACTATAAGAACGGATGCCGCTATTATGTAAAGAATACATTTTATAGAAAAACCTATGGGGGATTCAACCATTCCGTCGCATACAACGTTCATGTAATATGACAAAAGTGCCCAAGCAAATCCATTGAGAAATTCAACAAGCGGATATTGCCAAGATATCTTCGATTTGCAATATGCACATTTTCCCCTTAAAAAAAGCCAACTGAAAACAGGAACCATATGATACCATTTCAACGTTTTACCACAGTTCATACAATGGGATCTGCCTGTCACAAAGCTTTGATTTAAAGGTGCTCTGATTATTACAACGTTTAAAAAGCTACCTATATAAGTTCCTAAAACAAAGGGAACTAAAGCATATATTATAAAGAGTTCCATAACTACCATCCATCTTTAAACGCAGTTATTTTTGCTTCTCGTCCCTTTAAGAGAAACAAGCTTTGTTTCCTTTAAAGGAACAGGAATGAATATTTGCCGACCCGCCCCATCACCCGTCGTGCATAAAGCACTATAAGACGGGTCGGCTATATATTCGTTATGATCTACTTAAAAAATGCTATTAAATTATGCGCCTTCGCCTGCGCCTTCGCCTCCTGTGGGAGGAGTAGGAGGAGTGGGAAGAGTTGATCCGGGATCCAATGTAGTCATAGGATCAGCAGCATCAAATCCTGATATGTTTGTAGCAACAACGAGGTATGTTCCATCTTCCGCCTTAGCAATAGTAACTTTATCATCTTTGTTCTTATTAACAGCAGCAACAGCTACGCCGCCAGTTTTGTCAACAAAAATCATGATATAAGCGTCTTTGCCTGCTTTGGATGCCATAGCTTCATTTCCAAACAATGCATCATCGATAACGCCTTCAAGAGCTGTTTTAAGCATACCTTCTTGAGAATCAGCAGCTTTAGCTTCAAGGTCTGCGAGGAATACACCTTGTACTTTATTAGCATCACCATCAGTTGTATAACCAACAAGCTTTTCGTCCATAAGTTCTGCACTCAAGCCTACTTTAACAGAATCAAGAGAAGCCAAATCTTTGCTAACTCTGGATTTTTCGAGGTATTTAAGTACGTTGGGAGCCAAGAGAGCAACGAGAACTGCCATGATAGCAACAACGATAATCAACTCAATGAGAGTAAAACCTTTTTTGTTTTTAAGCATTGTCATAATCTCCTTGTAAAAATTGTTTGTTTTTTTACTTTTATGATATTCTCCGTTTTGATACGTGGCACGGGTAAGCCTTCACAAAACGGATAATAACACACATTTTTAATCTTCCTCTTTAGATTGTATCCAACTGACCGTAAAGAGAAATAATAGGAAGGAACACAGCAGCAATAACTGCAAGCGCCATACCAGCCATACCTATAATGAGCAAAGGCTCAAGAGTTGCCGCCGCCTGTTGAGTTGCTTCTTCAACCTCTTCTTCATAATAATCAGCAACTGTTCCAAGCATTTCTTCCGTTGAACCTGCTTCTTCACCGATAGCAACCATATTTGTTACCATTGTGGGAAAAAGTCCTGTTTTTTCGAGAGCACGCTGTAAAGGCAAGCCCATTTCAACCATTTTTTTAACTTCCAATACAGACTCGCTGTATATAAGGCTTGACATTGTTTCAGCAACAATTCCCAGTGCGTCAGTAATCTTAATACCTGCGCCAAGCATGGTCTGAAGGTTTCTTGAGAATTGAGCACAAGCGGTTTTAGTGTTAAGTTTTCCTAAAATTGGAATTGTTATTGCAAGATTTCCAAGAATATGTTTTCCCTTGTCCGTCGACTTAAAGACCTTGAATGCTGCAATCAGAACGATAACGGCACCGAGAACAAAATACCAGTTTCCGACAAGGAAGTCACTCAGCGCAACTACCGCCATGGTGTATGCAGGCATTTCCATATCCATATCCATGAACATATCCATAAACTGCGGAACGATCCAAACGAGCAAAACTATAACAATAACAACAGCAAGACAGCAAACTATGATAGGATACATCATTGCTTTCTTAACAATACCGCGAAGCTTTGCATCCTTTTCATAGTGAACAGCCATCTGTTCAAAACTCTTGTCAAGATTACCTGTTTCTTCTCCCGAACGAACCATGTTAACAAAGAGAGCAGGGAAAACTGCATCATGCTTTGCCATTGCGTTGGCAAGGGTTGTTCCCTTTTCAACGCTGATTCTCATTTCACGAGTTGTATCCGCAAGAATTTTGTTCTGCGACTGCTTTTCCATCATTTTAAGGCAGGAAACAAGAGGAACACCTGCGCTGAGAATGGAAACGAACTGGTGGCAATACGCACCCATTTCACGAGGAGAAACCTTTTTTCCACCAATAGCAACGTTAAGATCACTATTGAAAATGTTGGCTTCCTTCATTGAAATAACGGTATGACCAGTAGACGTCAGTTTGGCAACTGCCTTTGAGGTATCATCAGCTTCTATATTGCCTCTGACTTTTTTTCCCAAAGCCGTCACGGCTTCATATGCATATTTTGGCAAAACTCATCATTCCTTTCTGAATTTATGATCTTTGATTGCCCAAGCCGCTTCAGAAGCCGCCTGTCTGTAACGCTTTTTCCATAGCTGCGGGTTCTATTGCATATCTGATACATTCGGATTTTGCGATTTTACCATTCATGTACAAATCGAACAAGGAATTATCAAGAGTTTGCATACCCATAGCTCTGTTTGTCTGCAAAACGCTTTGTATCTGATACGTTTTATTTTCGCGGATAAGGTTCTGAATAGCAGGGCAAGCGAGCATAACCTCAAATGCCGCAACACGACCTGTATTTGTAGCATTAGGAAGAAGTCTCTGAGAAATAACGCCCTGAAGAACCGTTGAAAGCTGAATTCTTATCTGTTCCTGCTGACTAAGCGGGAAAACGTCGATAATACGGTCAATAGTTGCCGCAGAACCTATTGTATGTAGGGTGGAGAACACAAGGTGTCCTGTTTCGGCAGCGGTTACTGCTATACTTATAGTTTCAAGGTCACGCATTTCTCCAACCAAGATAACGTCAGGGTCTTCACGGAGAGCGGAACGCAAAGCATCTGCATAACTTCTGCTGTCAGTTCCCATTTCTCTCTGGTTAACTATGGAACGCTTATGATCGTGAATATATTCAATAGGGTCTTCAAGGGTAATAATATGACAATCTCTGTTTTTGTTCACGAGATTGATGATAGAAGCAAGGGTTGTTGACTTACCGCTACCCGTAGGTCCTGTTACAAGAACAAGTCCGTT
>JAZOCZ010000017.1:0-3388 GCA_045596755.1 Eubacteriales bacterium
CTATCAAAGCATATTCACTATGATGTAAAAAAATAGTTATTACTGATAAAAGATATAAAGAGTAATAACTTTTGGTTTAAGAGTAATAACTACGTTTTTAAAAATTTAATTGGAGCAAAAAATTCAAAATTTAAAGGGGGAAAAACCAAAAAAGCACAAATACTGACGACGGTCATTTATATACTTATCGCAAACACCCAAAAATAAAAAAAGGAGGTTTTAAAATGCCAAATCCAAACTACAAATCTTACGAAGAGCTTCCGCTTTTTCTCAACGCGAAAGTTCTTTCAAACGTACTCGGAATTGCACCGTCGTCATGTTATGAACTAATGCACGAGGATGATTTTCCAAGTATCAGAATCGGCAAACGCCTTGTTGTTCCAAGGGATAAGTTTATCGATTGGGTTGAAGCACAATCAAAAGGAGGTAGAAAATGAGACACACGTCATATGAATTCTACCGCATCCTTAATGATTGTTATTTTCACCCTGACAATCTTAAAAACTATCCAAGCAAATCAATAATGCGAAAAGCCAGAATTGCTCTTTTTAAATTATGGAATACGCAACGATTAAAAATTTTTGGAATCCACATTCCAAACAGCGTTATACGTTACGTTTTGTTGAACGAAATGATGCCAGAACACATTATCAAAGCAATCTCATTTTTTATGAAACACTCAAAACGAAAAACGGTTTTCGATTTCGCTGTAATAATTTTTCTCGTTGCACTGTCGAGTGAAAAGGTTGCTGAAATCAAATTCAATCGCGATAAGTATTTGATTTCAAACCAAAACAATTTCGTTGTTACAATCATATTCGTTGTGCGAGGTGAAGTGAATGTCTTTTCAAAACAAGAAGATACAAAACTACTTTCCAATGCCCAATGAGATATTTGATTTAGGTCTTACGGGCGATGAAATTCTGGTTTATTCTTTTTTGATGCGATGCGAAGACAGAAAAACATTTAAATGTTATCCAAGCTATGAAACAATCGCAAAAGCTATTGGTAGATGCAAAAACAGCGTAAGGAAATACGTATCAGGACTTGAATCCAAGGGATTTATTTCCACAGAACCAACGAAGATAACAACCAAAGACGGACGAGTTCGTAACGGTTCACTTTGCTATACAATACTGCCAATAAAAGAAATTATAGAACGTTTTCATCAGGATCAACTTGAAAAAGCAAAGTATGAAGCGGCAAAAATGAAATTCGAAAAAAAGTTGGAAAAACTCGGCAAAAAACATAAAAATGAGCAAATTTAATCCAAAATTATTTTGAAGCGGGTTAAAGCAAAGCTGGCTTATTGCCACTTTGCGACCACATCATCCCGCAACAGCGGGCTGAATTTCCGCATGGCAACAGGGTTTTTCGGACGCAACCGAAAAAATACAAGAAGCTGGCTTTTTTTGAAAATGGCTGGCTTTTTGTCCCCTGCTGTTTTGCCCAATTTCAAGCAATATTTCAGGAGGTATTTTGTGAATAATTCAAACTCGAAAAAGTGTGATAAACCTAAAAAAATCAAGAAAACTTACGCTTTCTCACCACAAATTGCAGAGTTAATTGAAACGCATAAATATGTAAATAACAGAAGTGAATTAGCTTTTGTAAGTCAAGCTATAAAAGAATATGCTGCTGATATTGATGGTGAAAAAAATCTGGACGTATTCACATATCGGTTTATGAATCAAGTGCGTGCATGTACAAGAAACGATATGAATCGTTTAAGTGCTATGGTTTTCAAAATTGCTGTTGAGCTTGCAAAAGCAAATTACATTCTCGGTGCTAACATTATTGATATGACCGATGAAGAGTTGGAAGACCTCAATGAACGAGCAAAACACGCTGTCAGATGTAACTACGGTTTCTTTTCTATCGAGCAAGCTGTAAAAGATGAAAGGAAACTGAATGGATATGACGAAAATGATAACTAATTTTTTTCTATGAAAAAGCTCTGGACTTTTGAAAAGTTTGTGATATGCTTGGTGTTGCAAAATACAGGAAAGGAGTTTTAAGATGTCAAAAAGACGTCCATCTGGTGATGGACTTATACGAAAAAGAAATGACGGACGATGGGAAGGACGAATTGTTGTTGGACACAAATCAAACCGAAAACCTATCTATCGTTCCGTGTTCGCAAAAACACAAAAGGAGTTAATGCCAAAACTAAACGCACTGAAAGAAAAATATTCTTCGGTGGAATTAACAGAGCAAAGCAGAATAACACTTGAAGAATGGCTTGATAAATGGATAAACGAAATCAAAGCTCCGTTGATTCGTGCAAGTACGTTGAAAAAATATAAAAAAGATATTGAAAATCACATAAAGCCGTATCTTGGAAAGAAACTGATTACGTCAATAAAAACTTCTGACATTCAGAAACTATATAACAATCTGAAAAGCAACGGACGAAAAAAAGGTTGTGAAAAATTCGGGAATGGCTTATCAAGTGCAATGATAAGAAACGTTCATCTTGTGCTTCATCAAGCATTTGACAGCGCAGTTAAAGAAGGAATAACCCCGTCAAATCCCACCGACAACACAACACTTCCTAAAATCATTAAAACTGAAAAGACGGTGTTGCTGTCATCACAAATTGAGACGTTTCTGAAATCAATAGAAGATGAAACTGAATGGCACGACTTCTTCTTGGTGGAGTTAATGACGGGATTGAGGCGTGGTGAGATATGCGGACTAAAATATTCTGACTTCGATGAAGAAAACAAAACGCTCCACGTCAGGCGAACCATAAGATATTCAAAAAACGAGTTAATCGTTGGAGAAACAAAAACAAATGAAGGGAACAGAAAAATTGCACTCCCATCAAGTGTATCAGAAGTATTAAAAGAGCGAAAGGAAAAAGCTATTACAGAATGGATATTTCCAAAGCCGCATCATCTCGAACAGCCTATCTCACCGCAAACTGCATATACAAAACTGAAAAACGTGCTTAAAAAATCAGGGCTTCCCGATATGAGATTCCATGACCTTCGACATACATTTGCAACACATGCTGCATCAAGTGGAATTGATCCAAAAACATTATCCAGCATACTCGGTCATACAAAAGCAAGCTTCACTCTTGACACATACACTCACGTAACAACTGATATGCAACGACAAGCGTCAAGCATTGTGGAGAATTATATCACCGACATCTTTGGGAAGGAGTTGAAACCTTGGCAAGAAGACGAAAGCACGGAACAGGCACAGTAAGAAAACGTAGTGACGGAAGATGGGAAGGACGAATTGTTATTGGGTACAATGATAAAGGGTTACCAAAAACAAAAAACGTTCTTGCAAAGACCAAAGCGGAACGACAATGAGCGTGTATGCTTCGAATTACCGAATTTGATAATCCGTTTCCGTAAGTTTCCCTTCGAAT
>JAZOCZ010000018.1:0-1658 GCA_045596755.1 Eubacteriales bacterium
CAGAGTGGAGGAAGCTCACTAAGCAAATATCCACGGAGCGGGTTTTGCCCGCTCTTTTCCTTTTTTCTTCACCCATCGCTTCGGAAGGCATAAACTGATATTGGCAGATTTTGCTTGATTAACATTCCCGAAAACAGGCAACAATAGCGATAGAAGGAAATGAAAGGATGCCCCTTGATTGGGGTGAGGTAAGACATATGAACATAAAAAGAGGAGATATTTTCTACGCGGATCTCAGTCCTGTTGTGGGTTCAGAGCAAGGTGGAATACGCCCGGTTCTTATAGTTCAGAATGATGTGGGAAACAAACACAGCCCAACGGTTATAGCCGCAGCCATAACGAGTCAGGTTGGCAAATCAAGACTTCCAACTCATATCGAAATACATTCAGCAGGGGGACTTTCCAAGGATTCCGTTGTACTTTTAGAGCAAATCCGAACTCTTGATAAAAAAAGGTTGAAAGAAAAAGCAGGACATTTGGACGAGCTTTCCATGGGCAAGGTCAATAACGCCTTGGCGGTAAGTTTTGGGCTTTTGGAATAGCCTCTCGCTTCGCGCATTAGAATAATTAAAGAGCGCAGTTTTGAGTTGTTCAATCTCAGGACTGCGCTTTTTATAAATCTTCGAGTATTTTATTCAGGATTTTTGAATCAAATTATTCCGAATTACGCATTCCGAATTCCAAATTGTTTAAAATCTCTTTATCTGTTTTATTGCAAGTCCATCATCGTATTCTTTTGCTTCACCCAAGGCGAAAAAACCGTCCTTGCCGTAAATCCTGAACACGTCTCCACACTTTGCTTTTTTCGCAAAATGGTCTGTGGGAAGTTTTGATACGTAAATTTCGCAACCGTTAGAAAAAAGTCTTTCGTAAAAATCCGGAAACGTTATTTTTTCAAAATTCAAAAAAACGTCTTCGATGCGAGTTATGGCGTAAGGCGGTATTTCCCCTTTTTTCAAGTCCTCAAAGGAAACTGCGTTTTCATCGGAAAACATTTGGGCAAACTTTCTCTCGTTCAAATCCGTCCATTCCATATTTCCAACGGCTTTTCTGCACAAAGCCGACATTGTTGCACCGCATCCCAAAGCATTACCGATATCCTCTATGAGAGTTCTGATATATGTACCTCTCGAACACAAAACTAAAAGCATTATTTCATCGGGCGAATCTGTTTTTTCAGAAGTTATGGAATAAACTGTGATTTTTCTTCCTTTTCTTTCAACCTCTATCCCCTGCCTTGCAAAGTCATAAAGTTTTTTTCCGTTCATCTTCAAAGCGGAATACATTGGCGGAACTTGAATTATCTCCCCCGCAAACCGAGAAACAGTTTCTGCGACATGACTAAATGACGGAAAATCGCCCTCGAAAGTTTTTAAAACATTACCCGTTATATCACCCGTATCCGTCACAACGCCCAGCTTCATCTTCGCAAGATAAAGCTTATCGTGGTCCATAAGGTATTCGGAAGCCTTCACAGCTCGCCCCACCATAACGGGAAGAACACCCGTTGCGAGCGGGTCAAGCGTTCCGCAATGGCCTGCGGTTTTAACGCCTAAAGCACGTTTTACTGCGGTTACAACCCCTTGAGACGATATACCATCAGGCTTAAATACGTTGATTATGCAGTTTTGTAAATTTGTGTTGTTCATATTTTTCAT
>JAZOCZ010000019.1:0-2092 GCA_045596755.1 Eubacteriales bacterium
CTACGATCCGACTTTAAAGAAAGTTCAAGTAAAAACCGTGGACGGTATTCTTGAAGGCAGATATTGCTCCGTTATAAAATACGATGTGGAAGGTTCTGAGGCGGATGCTCTCTCGGGAAGCGCAGAAACAATAAAGGCACATCATCCGAAATTACTTGTTGCCGCTTATCACAGAGCAGAGGATATATACGAATTACCGATTCTTATAAATTCCATGTCAAAGGATTATAAAATCTATCTCAGGCATCACCCTTGCCTTCCCTCGTGGGAAACCAACATATACGCTATATAAATAATATTTTATAATAATTTACAAGATTTTATTACAATTTGCCTATTGACTTAAAAGAGAAAAAATGGTATCATAAGCCAAGATTATAATAAAAAATTTTTTGGAGGTTCATCATGGCACTTGTAACATCAAAAGAAATGTTCCAGAAGGCTTACGAAGGCGGTTACGCCATCGGTGCTTTCAACGTAAACAACATGGAAATCATTCAGGGAATCACTGAGGCAGCAAAAGAAGAAAACGCTCCTCTTATCCTTCAGGTTTCATCAGGCGCAAGAAACTATGCAAAACATGCATACCTTGTAAAACTCGTTGAGGCTGCAATCGAAGATACGGATCTTCCTATCTGCTTGCATCTTGACCACGGCGATACTTTCGAACTTTGTAAATCCTGTATCGACGGCGGATTCACATCCGTTATGATCGACGGTTCTCACCACTCCTTCGAAGACAACATCGCTCTTACAAAGAAAGTTGTTGAATATGCACACGCTCACGGCGTAGTTGTTGAAGGCGAACTTGGCAGACTTGCAGGCATAGAAGATGCAGTTAACGTAAGCGACGCAGACGCATCCTACACTGATCCCGATCAGGTTCAGGAATTCGTTGAAAGGACAGGCGTTGACTCCCTCGCAATCGCTATCGGTACAAGCCACGGCGCATACAAATTCAAACCCGGTCAGAAGCCCCAGCTCAGATTCGACATTCTCGAAGAAGTTTCCAAGAGACTTCCCGGCTTCCCCATCGTTCTTCACGGTGCATCTTCCGTTATCCCCGAATTCGTTGATATCATCAACGCAAACGGTGGTAAAATGCCCGATGCTATCGGTATTCCCGAAGATATGCTCAGACAGGCAGCAAGAATGGCAGTTTGCAAAATCAACATTGACTCCGACCTCAGACTTGCTATGACTGCTTCCATCCGTCAATACTTCAACGAACATCCCGATCATTTCGATCCCCGTCAATATCTCAAGCCCGCAAGAGCAAACATCAAAAAGCTTGTTCAGCATAAGCTTGTTAACGTTCTTGGTTGCAACGGCAAAGCATAAGAAAATTGAAAAAATAATAAATCTTTGCAGGGACATAAACTGTCCCTGCAAAGTCTTTGTCCTAACGGACGGACGGCTAATGCGCTATGCGACTTTGGGATTTATCTCGTCTTGCATAAGAAATCCCTTTGCGTGTTTTATTTATCATTCAGCGCAATAGCAATTAAAGTTTTTGGGTCTGGGTCTTTTTTCAAAAAGACCCGGTAAGAAAGGTAAAATTTATGAAAATCGGTTTTGACAACGAAAAGTACCTCAAAATGCAATCCGAGGAAATTTCCAAAAGAATAGAACGCTTCGGCGGAAAGCTTTATCTTGAATTTGGAGGAAAGCTTTTGGACGATTTTCATGCATCCAGAGTTCTTCCCGGCTTTGAACCTGATTCAAAGCTCAGAATGCTTAAAAATCTTTCTGACGTTGCTGAGATAGTTATAGTTATCAATGCGGCGGACATAGAAAGCAACAAAAGACGCGGAGACCTTGATATTACATACGATGCAGACGTACTCCGTCTTATAGATGAATACGAACGTTTGGGCCTTTACGTTGGGAGCGTTGTTATCTCTCAATTTGCGGAACAGCCCACAGCAAAGCTTTTTAAATCAAAGCTTGAAGCAAGAAACAAAAAGGTTTTCTTGCAATATCCCATAGAGGGATATCCATTTAATGTGAAAAAAATAGTTTCTCCCGATGGATTCGGGAAAAACGAATATATAGAAACCAAAAGACCTTTGATAGTAATTACCGCTCCAGG
>JAZOCZ010000020.1:0-11232 GCA_045596755.1 Eubacteriales bacterium
GGAAAGCAAAGTCCAAAGTTCAATTCTTTTGGATGCTTCTATACAAGAACAACGGGTATCTGGCAGACCGTATGGCTCGAAGAAGTTCCCACATCTTACATAAAGAAGATAAAGGCAACTCCCGACATTGACAGACAGATTCTCCATATCGAAGCTGATTGCGTTTCCGCCGACGGAATGGAATTCAAGGCTGAAAGCTTCTTTGAAGGCAAGGACACCGGTTTTGCATCAGCTAAAGTTTACGGAAGGACGGCTATACTTGACATTCAACTCAATGAACTTCATCTTTGGGATATAGGAAGTCCTCTACTTTACGATTTGGTTCTCACTTTAGGTAATGATAAGGTAAAAAGCTATTTCGGCATGAGAAGCGTTTACGCAGTTAACGGAAAGCTTTTCATCAATGGAAAAGGCGTTTATCAGAGACTTATTCTTGACCAAGGTTTCTATCCCGACGGCATCTATACCGCTCCCACAGACGCAGAGCTTATAGGCGATATAAAACGTTCAATGGATTTAGGATTCAACGGTGCAAGACTTCACGAAAAAATCTTTGAAGAAAGATTCCTTTATTACTGCGATAAACTTGGATATATCGTTTGGGGCGAGCATGCTAACTGGGGACTTGATATCAGCAAGCACGAGGCATGGAAAAACTTCATCCCCGAATGGCTTGAAGAAATGCAAAGAGACTATAATCACCCTGCCCTTATCGGATGGTGCCCACTTAACGAAACACAAAACAACCAAGACCCTTATTTTGTGAGATATTTGGTTGACGTTACAAGGGCGTTTGACCCATACAGACCTGTTATAGATTGCTCAGGATGGATGCACGTTGATAACATTTCAGATTTTTGGTGTATGCATGATTATGATCAAGATCCTGAATCCTTCAGAAAATATTATGCCCCCCTTGAAAAAGGTGAAAAAGTTGAATGTCGTGTTATGCATCAGGTTGGATACACCACGTTTATGAGCGAGTACGGAGGAATCCAATGGGCAAAGGATAACAGCGGTTGGGGTTACGGAAACGCTCCAAAGACAGAAGAAGAATTGCTCGACAGACTTGAAGGTCTCACAGACGTACTCCTTCAAAACTCTGCTTTCACAGGCTTCTGCTATACACAGCTCACAGACGTTGAACAAGAACAAAACGGTCTTTACACCTACGACAGAAATCTCATATTCCCTAAAGACAGACTCTACAAAATCTTCACAAAAAAAGCAGTCTGGGAAGAATAATTCAGAAATAAACCCAATGAGAAATCGGCACGAAATCGTGCCGTTTTCTTACATATAAAGCAAATATAAAATAAATACAACGTTGAAATCAAGTGTTATAATTTATTTTTGCATTTTGCACGGTCTTCGCTCTTTTATGTGCCTTTTATGAAAAGTGCGTAGCACTTTTTTCCTTCAAAGTCACGCAGTGACTTTGCCTATAATTTTAGGAGTAAAAAATAGTGCAGATTGGAAAAACTGAATCCGAAGCTGTACTGACGTACAGCGAGAGGTGAAGTTTTTTCAAAGTGCAAATGCATAAATCAAAGGCAAAACGGCACGAAATCGTGCCGTTTTGTTTCATATGAAATAGTTATGAAAATAATTTTAAAATACTAATTTACAGTGGTAATTCATAACAGGGCATTTGCACGGTCTGTGCATTTAATAAGCATTACCTCGGTGCAGAAAAGAGATGAAGATTGAACATTCGTTTCCCGAAGCTGTACTTTCGTACTGCGAGAGGGAACGAATGTTCAAAGTGCAAAATGCTTTATTTAAGGTAGGGAATGACACGTAAACGTGTCATTTTCTTACATATGATTGGTATTTTATTAAAGTCTTTGCAAAACTGAATCCAAAAAAAGATTAACTATTGCATTTTGCACGGTCTTCGCTCTTTTATGTGCCGACGTTTAGTACATTCCGCCGCCCATTGCTGCAGCCTGTGCCGCCGCATTAGCTGCTGCCTGTGCATCTTCCTTCTTTTCAACAACTATTGTTTCAGTTGTGAGGACCATGGATGCAACGGAAGCTGCATTCTGAAGTGCAGATCTTGTAACCTTTGTAGGATCAACAATACCGCAGGACATCATGTCAACAAATTTTTCTTCGTAAGCGTTGAAGCCCCAGCCCTTCTTGCGGGAGTTCTTAATCTTTTCAATAATAACAGAGCCTTCAAAGCCTGCGTTTTCTGCAATCTGTCTTACGGGTTCCTCAAGAGCACGAAGAACGATTTTTGCACCTGTTTTTTCGTCGCCTTCACATTCTTTAACAACCTTTTCAACTCTATCCATAACGTTTACGAAAGCAATTCCACCGCCCGGATCGATACCTTCTTCGGCTGCTGCCTTTGTAGCGTTGAGAGCATCTTCAACACGGAGTTTCTTTTCTTTCATTTCAACTTCTGTTGCAGCACCAACCTTGAGAACAGCAACACCGCCAGAAAGCTTTGCAAGTCTTTCCTGAAGCTTTTCTTTGTCAAATTCGGATGTTGTAACTTCTGCTGCTGCTTTGATCTGAGCTGCACGTGCTTTGATTGCTTCTGGATCACCAGCACCGCCAACAATAATTGTATTTTCTTTGTTTATCTTAACCTGTTTTGCACGGCCAAGCATGGAAACGTCAGCAGTTTTAAGTTCAAGACCGAGTTCTTCTGAGATAACTTCGCCGCCTGTAAGGATAGCGATGTCTTTGAGCATATCTTTTCTTCTGTCACCAAAGCCAGGTGCTTTAACAGCAACACAAACGAACGTTCCTCTGAGTCTGTTTACAATAATTGTAGAAAGTGCTTCCGCTTCAACATCTTCAGCAATGATAACAAGTTTTTTGCCAGCCTGAACTATCTGTTCAAGAACAGGAAGGATTTCCTGAATGTTGGAAATTTTCTTATCTGTTATGAGAATCAAAGCGTCGTCAATAACTGCTTCCATTTTTTCGGTATCAGTTACCATGTAAGGAGAGATATATCCTCTGTCGAACTGCATACCTTTTACGCATTCATGATAGGTTTCAGCAGATTTGCTTTCCTCAACTGTGATAACACCGTCAGCTGTAACGTCTTTCATAGCGTCTGCAATACGCTGTCCGATATCGGGATCACCTGCGGAAATTGTACCAACTCTTGCAATATCGTCAAAGCCGTTGATTTTCTGGCTCATTTCAACAAGCCCTGCGGTTGCGGCATCAACAGCCTTCTGAATACCTTTTCTGATAATCATTGGGTTTGCACCTGCGGCAACGTTTTTCATACCTTCACGAATGAAAGCCTGAGCAAGAAGCGTTGCTGTTGTAGTACCGTCACCTGCGGCATCGTTTGTTTTGGTTGCAACTTCCTTAACGAGCTGTGCACCGAGGTTTTCAAAAGGATCGTCAAGTTCGATTTCTTTTGCGATGGTAACGCCGTCATTTGTTATAAGAGGAGCACCGTATTTCTTTTCAAGAACTACGTTTCTTCCTTTAGGACCCATTGTGATTTTAACTGCATTAGCAAGAACATCAACACCGCGAAGGAGCGCTTCTCTTGCTTCAATACCGTTTTTAAGATCTTTTGCCATAACTGTTTTTCTCCTTTTCGATTATTCTACTATAGCAAGGATATCGCTCTGTTTAACAATGATAAGCTCCTCGCCCTCGAATTTGATTTTTGTGCCTGAATATTGGTTTGTGATAACCTTATCACCAACCTTTACGTACATAACAACTTCTTTATCGTCTACCAATCCGCCAGGACCTACTTCAATAACTTCTGCGATTTGGGGACGTTCTTTTGCGGCACCTGTAAGGATAATACCGCTTTTCGTTGTTTCTTCAGCTTCTGTCATTTTAATAACAACTCTGTCTGCTAATGGTTTGAGTTTCATTTAAATTCCTCCTTGAATTTTATGAAATATTTTAATATTTTTAGCACTCAAAGATTTGGTTTGCTAATTCTATGGTTGATTTTACCACCTTTTGTTTTAAAAATCAATAGTGGAATGCTAAATTTAACATTTATTTAATATTTTCGCCGTTATATACGAAATTTCTCCTAAAAATTACTTTTTTTACTATTTTTTGCCCTTCGTCACTTGGATATAAATGATAAAAAACAAATCAATCAAAAGGATCAATCCAATTCCACAAAAAATAATAATGGCATTGAAAAACCAGAACAACCATTCAAAGCCTTTGAAAAAATTCATAGCATACAATATAAAAATAATAATAAGCTCAAAAGCACAAAGAGCTCCGTGAACCATTGACATATTAGCCAGATATCGCCACGTTTTCTTTATATTACTTTTCAAAAAGAAATATGTAGGCACAGAAACCAAAAATATTACTATAAGACTGACTAGCCACATAGGACTTATTGTTCTTCTGCTCCAAGCAAAATTTATACCGTTTGCAAGAAGATGAACAGATAAGATATAAAACAGACTTTTCAGAAAAATCTGCTTGTTTTCAGAAAGTTTTTTTGTACTTTTGTCAGGTATGTTCATAAATTTTCCTCTTTTTATTTTGGTGTTTTGAAATACTGATAAAGATAGCATTTTATCATACCGTTATAGAGCTTTCGAACTTTATCTGCTCTTTTGCCAAAGCATCTTTCAAATTCTTCGTGGGAATTGATAATATACATTTTCCAATTAGGAACGTTTTCTCTCACAGCTTTACCGAAATTACGGAAAAGCTGTTCTGCTTCTTTTTTCTCAAGCATACGTTCTCCGTAAGGCGGGTTTGTGACAATGGTTCCTCTACAATTTTCATAAGGAGATACAAACTTTTCCGCGTTTTTAACTTCGAATCTTATTAAATGCTCCACCCCTGCCCTTTTCGCGTTTTCTTTTGCCAACTCCAAAACGTTGGAATCAATATCATATCCGAAAATTTCGACCTTGCCTTCGGTTTCGTTGTCTTTCGCTTCTTCCAAAGTGTTTTTCCATATTTTTTTCGGGATAAAGTCAAAATCCATGGAATCAAATTTACGGTTCAGACCAGGAGCACGATTTATGCTCATAAGAGCCGCTTCTATGGGGATAGTTCCCGACCCACAGAAAGGGTCTACCGTTGCAACGCCCTCTCTCAATCTTGAGAGATTAACCATTGAAGATGCCAAGGTTTCACGGAGAGGTGCTACACCTGCGGAGGGACGATATCCTCTTTTATGAAGCGGTGCGCCTGACGTATCCAGCATTATACTTACTTTATCATTAAATATAAAAAATTCAATCCTTTTTTTAACTCCGGTTTCGGGAAAAAAGGTTACACCATAGGATTTTTCAAGTGATTTTATAATAGCTTTCTTTATGATGCTCTGACAGTCTCTGACTGAGAAAAGCTTTGATCTTACAGAGCTTCCCGTTACGATAATTTCATCATCCTGATTTATAAAATCCGAAAATTTCAATTTTTCCACATTATCGAATAATTCCGTAAACGAAAAAGCCTCAAACTCTCCTAATTTAATATATACTCTTTCAGAATATCTGAAATTAACGTTACATCTTGCAACAGCAGAAATATCACCCTCAAATGTTACTCTGCCATCCATTGTATCTATTCTTTTATATCCTAATTTATCAACGTCTTCACCGACAAATTTTTCAAGTCCAAAAAGACAAGATGTTACAAATTGCATTTTTATATTTCCTTTTCGTTTTGTTGTTATTCTTAATATACCATTTTACCACTTATTTGTCAAGGAAAAGAAATAGCGGCAGAGCCTATTCGCTTTGCCGCTTTGAATTTGATTTTATATGCTTATTTTTCAATAGCAGAAGTTACGCCATCCAGCCAATCGCCAACATAGGACTCAATTTCGCCCTTGTCTTCAGCTTCCGCAAGAGGTTTATGGATGGGAATTCTTGCAAGGTTTGGTATTCCGTATTCTTCAACGATTTCCTCAGCTTTGCTTTCGCCGTAAATATAATGCCTATTTTTACAATCGGGACATTCGAAATAGGAATAGTTTTCAACCAACGCCAAAACGGGAATATCCATAAGATTTGCCATTTTAACAGCTTTGGAAACTATCATTGAAACGAGATCCTGAGGAGAAGTTACAATAATTATTCCCTTTATTGGCAAGGATTGAAAAACCGTCAAGGGTACGTCACCAGTTCCTGGAGGCATATCGACAAACATATAGTCTACGTCGCCCCAGACAACATCTGTCCAGAACTGTTTAACAGTTCCAGCAATAACCGGTCCACGCCATACTACAGGGTCGGTGTCGTTTTCAAGAAGAAGGTTAACACTCATTACCTTCACGCCCTGTTTTGTAACAGCGGGGTCAATACCGCGTTCGCTCCCCGTTGCACGTTCTGTAAGACCGAACGCTTTGGGAATTGAAGGGCCTGTGATATCCGCATCAAGTATAGCTGTTTTATAGCCTTTTCTATTCATATTTACCGCAAGAAGCGAAGTTACGAGAGATTTACCCACGCCACCTTTACCGCTCACTACGGCATATACGTTTTTAACCTTTGAGAAAGCGTTACATTCCGCCTGCAAGCTTTCTTTACCGCACTTCTGACTACAAGAAGCGCAATCGTGATTACATCCGCCTGACATAATTCCTCCTGAATTTTAACTTATATATTTTTGAGCACTACCCACAAAGTCAACAAAATACCGAGAGCAGAAAATACAAGGTATTTTATTCCGATTTTATAATCGTCTTCTTTAACTTCCTTCCCGAAAAGCTTTCCATACGAAAAATAAAGCTTCGAAGAAAACAAACTCACAACAAGAGGAAAAGCAAGAGCGATATATTTACTCATATAGCTTTGCTCATCCTGAAAGCTTATATTCACCGTTACTCTATCGGGGAGAATAAAAAGACCGATTACGCAAAGAATGACGGAAATAACCGATGCACCTATGGCAAAAAGCAATCTTTTATTTTTCAAATTTAACCCTCCCCAACCTTTTTCAATCTGTATTGTACCACACTTTTTTTAGAATTTCAACCGTTTTGCAAAAATAAGTATGGACTTTTCAAACAAATAAGCTCAATTATCCCAGTCGTTTCATTTGATATATTTCCAAATGAAATTTTTTTGGAAAAATATCAAAAAGCTATTGCAAAATGAAAAATTATATGCTATAATACATTTCGTTCCGAGAAAATAGTATATGCCGGTGTGTCGGAATGGCAGACGAGGCAGACTCAAAATCTGTTGTCAGCGATGGCGTGTGGGTTCGAGTCCCACCACCGGCACCATAAAAAAAACACAGTCACTTTTGTGGCTGTGCTTTTTTTATTTTAAATTCGGAAGGGACTCGAAGGGGAAGCGGTGTTGAATTGACAGTCCGGTGGACTGTCAAGATCCGCGGAAGACCGAACGGCATCGTGCCGTGAGACCGAGTCCCACCACCGGCACCATGTACCTACCGTAGATTGATACAACAGTATCTCCGACGGTAGGTGTTTTTATGCAAATTTCATCCAATGAATAAAATGCTTTATGCCCTTTAAATATTTGTTTATGATGAATAGTTTTCTGTTTTTAAGCGAAATGAAAAGCACCTACGAGGTAAAAAACTATGATGATTGAAACTGAAAGACTAATTATTACAGAGTTCACTTTGGACATGGTTGAATCGGTCCATTTAAACTCTTTGGATGAAGACAACCGCCGTTTTGTTCCTGATGAAGTATTTGAAACAGTAGAAGAAGCAAAGGAAACTGTGGAATTCCTTATGGGAGTCTACGAAAATGGCGAAGGTCCATTTGTTTACCCTGTTCTTCTGAAGGACGGTACTTACATTGGATACGTGCAGGCTGTTCCTTTTGATGATGGTTCATGGGAAATAGGATACCACATTGGCGGTACTTATACAAAAAACGGATATGCAACAGAAGCAGTTAAAGCATTTCTTCCCGTAATTATGAAAAAGTTGGGCATC
Organism: Eubacteriales bacterium; assembly: GCA_045596755.1. Lineage (GTDB taxonomy): Bacteria > Bacillota > Clostridia > Oscillospirales > CAG-382 > SIG653. The sequence goes on from JAZOCZ010000020.1 coordinate 7,900, forward strand.
ACTCAAATCACAGGTATCTGCCTTGCGGATAACAAAGCATCTGTAAAAGTTATGGAGCGTTGCGGCTTCACAAAAGAGTTTGAGGGTGTCGGCACGTATCAGGGAGAAGAACGAAATATCTGTAAGTTTATCTATACTGAATAACTAACTATGTTCCCATTGATAATATTTCTACGTATCGAGCATGAAAGAATATCAAACAATAGCACATATGACACAAAAATCACCTTTGTAAACACAAGGGTGATTTTTTATGCTTTTATTCAATACTATATCAGAAAAATTTAAAAGAGTTTTTTCTCGCTTAATCAAAAAAACACTTCACGAAAACGAAGCTAATTTTCGTACACGTTATAGCAAGCTTCTGATTATCTTTCTTGGGATGTAACGCCGTATGTTGTTACAATTTCGTCGCCTGTCCAATCCACGAAAACGTGAACAAATTTTCCGTTGCCCAAGGAAACGTTTTCAATAGAGATTTTTTCACCCTTCAAACGTTTTGGCAAATTAGGTTTAACCTCGAGTTTGTCCGTCCATGCGCAATAATCAATGCCGAATATTTCTTCGATCATAGTTGCTATACATTCGGAAGCACTCCATGCATAACGGAAAACACCATGACCCTTTCCGTCGGTAGGACTTACGAATTCTGCATAGTTTCCGCTGAAAACACGAAGCATCTGATCAGCAACGTGGGCAGCTTCCTCAAGATATCCACATTCTTTAAGACCTGTAAGGATTATATAATTTCTGAGCGTCCAGATGTTGCCGCACCAGCTTGTGTATCCTTTATAAATTCCCACAGTTTCAACGTATTCAGCAGATTTTGCGGACATAGAACGAAGTCCGTATTCTGCGTAATAGTTATATGCTCCTTCTTCCTTAAGAAGCTCAATGAGCCTATCACGTCTTTCAGCAGGGGCGATTCCTCTCTTGAAGGTATCAAACATAGAATTATATATTCTCTCTGTCTGTCTTCTGTCTTCCTTGACCATATATGCATAATAACCGCCGTCTGTGGGTTCATACATATATTTATTTATACTAATTTTAAGGTCTTCAAACACCTCATTGTAATATGAAGCTTCTTCTCTCTTACCTAAATATTCAGCCAATTCTCTGATAATATCTGCACCAAGAGCGAGCTGAACGTTCAAGTCAGGCTGAGCAACCGTTAACTGTTCCTTAATATCTGAAGGATCACATTCCTCAAAAATGCCGCAAACCAAACCCGTTTTTGCATCACGTTTCAAGTCGGACATCCACCATCCGTGGTAACGCTTCAGCATTTCATAAACTTTGCCTATATATTCTTTATCATTCGTTCTTCTGCAGATTTTATATGCAACCTCAAAAATAACGGGAATAGCAGACATTTCCGCATCTTTATTTTCAAATGGAAAATCAGTTCCGCCCCAAAGAGGGATACGTCCGTTTTCTTTCTGAACGTCTACGAAGTTAAGAAGAACGCCTTCACAAGATTTTTGGTCTTTATATAAATATCCAAGAGTGGCAAGAGAAGTATCCCTTTCCCACCAGCAACCGCTATACTGTCCTCCTGGAGACATAAACAATCTTGTAAAGCCATGTGCTGGAAGATTCAACGTTTTACATTCTTCCAAAACCTGAAATGCATCTAAAAAATCTGCTTCAGAAATTCCTGAATAGTTAAGTTTAATCATTGTATTTACCCCAAAAAAACGTTTATTATATAGATTTTTGATTATAGCAAAGGAATACTTTATGTATTTCAAGCGAGAAAAACCGTTTCAGACCAAAAAGCTTTTTCTCGGCATTGTTCATTGAACGCTCTTTTGCTATATTATAAAAAAACCGTTCGTTTGTCAAGAGCGTTTTTTTAAAAACATATTTCATTTTTCCGAATTTCCTTTGAATTACAATTTTTTTACAAAATAAACCCTTGTTTTTTTTGTAAAAAAACAAAAAACTATTGCATAAAAGGAAGAAATATGCTAAAATCACTATGCGAGATGTTAAATAAACATTATACTAAGGAGGATTTCCAAATGAAAAAACTCACTTCTCGTTTCATTTCATGCCTTCTCGTTGTGATGATGCTCACTTCGCTGATGGTTCTCTCAGTTGCTGCTGAAAGCAAAACGGCATCCCTCATTGAAACTCCCGCAAACGGTGACAAAGTTGTTATCTATTATCCCGATAGCAGTAAGGCTCTCGGAAACGTTCTTGAAAACAACAAGATTTCCGCTATCGACGCTACTTTAACAGATGGAAAGCTTGACGTTTCAGATGATATGGGTGTTTTCACTGTTACAAAAGACGAAGCTAAAAACGCTTTCTATTTTGTTGATGCAAACGGCAAATACGTAACAAGCGGTGCAACAGGAAACTCTATGTCTCTTGAAGATGCTGCTTCCGACCTCGCTCTTTGGACATTCGAAGCTGCAGAAGGCGGCTGTTACATTAAAAACTATGCAGCTGCTTACGTTTCAGGCGAAACATCCAAGCCTCAGTATCTTGAGTTTTACAAAGGCTTCACTACATACAGCTTTAACGCTTCCAAAGCAAATATTTATACATTTGCTTTCTACAAAATTGATGATACAACTCCTCCCGTAGAAGAAGTTGTTTATTCCACAATTTCCGAAGCAAGACTTGGTGAAAAGAACGCTGTATTCAACGTAAAAGGCGTTGTTACGTTCATTGATGGCAAAAACGTTGTTGTTGAAGATGAAACAGGCGCTATAAACCTTTACCTCAAAGCTGCTGCTGAAGTTTCTGTTGGAAACAAAATTGCAGCTAAAGGCAAACGCGGTGCTTTCAACGGTCTCCAGCAATTGACAAGCGCAGAAGTTCTCGAAGTTCTCGAAGAATCCGCAGCTATCCCTTCTGCAAAAGAAGTAACACTTGCTGACATTCTTGCAGATGCAGAAGCAGAAACAATGGAATGCCATTTCGTAGTTATTAAAAACGTAACTCTCGGTGAAACAGACGCTGAAAAGAGCACCACTGCAATAACAGACGATGCAGGTAACACAATCAACATCTACAGATGCCCTGAACTTGAAATCGCAGTTGGAACAAAGGTTGACGTTGTAGCTCTCGTATCTGATTACAAAGGCTATCAGCTCAGAGTTACAGATGCTTCTGCTATCACAGCAGTTGAATCTGACGTGACTGACGAACCTTCCGACGATCCCTCTGCTCCTGCTAAACCAGGTGATGCATCCAACATGGCTTTCTTCGCCATTATCGCTCTCATCTCCATGACAGCACTTCTTGCACTCACCAAAAGAGAAGCATAAGAATATTTGATGCATAAATCATATAATTCCAAAGCCCGAAGCGACGCTT
>JAZOCZ010000021.1:0-5699 GCA_045596755.1 Eubacteriales bacterium
ACGTTCGAGACAGCAATTTCTGATTAAAAATTTCAACCATGGAATAATCCCCCATGACAAAAGCACGGTCGGTTTTCAAAATATCATCAGCCAAAGCTTTGCTCATAACGTCAAGCTTGCCTTTTTGGGATTCGATAAAAAGTTTTTCCGCTTCCTCTTTTTCGCCGTAACAAAACAAATACGATGACTTTACAAGTTTGAAATAAGGCTTCTTGTTTTCCTTTGCAATTTCAATTATTTTGTCAACTGTCGAAAGCACCTTTTCTTTGTCATCCAAAACATAATACGCCAAAGCAGCCAACCTCAAAACCTCAGCACTTGGCTTCTTAATGACAAAATCATCGGATTTCATCAAGGCTTCGTACTCTTTTATAAATTCAGCAGGCTGTAATTTGTCACAAATCAAATCATTACCCATATTTATAAGTTTCCCCTTACCTTCTGCATACCGCCCAAAGAAAATTGAATATGCAGTAAAGACATAGGAGATGATGCCTAATACAAGTAAAAATTTGTATGACCACCCCAAAAAAGCCAAAAACATTGCCATCCCAATACAAAAACATCCCTCAACAAATGTAACTATCGCCCAAATAAGAATTTTTCTGAATCCTTTTTTATCTAAAAACATAACGTCACCTTTTCATTTTCCCATTCCTTTGAAATCAAAAAAATTTTATTCAGATTTTACGACAAATCGTAAGTTATATATTTGGTTTCACATATCAATTTCTGTAAAGAATGGAATCGTTCTTTCTTTTCGCCTTTCAATAAATGATATCGGAACAGATTAGTTACGTAGTGCTTTTTAAATACAACTTTTGTTCTTATACCGCTTGTATAAAAAACAAAATAAAACTCGTCAATTTTTCTCTTACCAACGCAAAAGTTGGATGCTCTATTATGTTCTGAATTAAAGTTCGACGAACAAGCCTCAAAATCAATGCTATGGAGTTGCCCATACTTATCACAGTAAACTATACCACACGATTCATTTTCCTTTTTACCACGGTTAATAGCAACGATATCAGTATCTTCAACAATAATAAAGTCCATGTAATTCTCCCTTTCATCGACATTATAATGTAAAATTGGCAATATACTTTCGTATTCAATTGAATCTGTTTTTTCTACGTTCTATTTTTTCTTGAATATATGAAATAAAAAAAGCACCAAGCGGAGTAAGAGGAATAAAAATCCAGAAAAATACTTCAAGGATACAGCTTATTGTATAAACCGTTTCCGTAACTTCTTCATATACTCCGTGATTACCAACAAAATATTTTCCATTCTCCTGATAACCATTTCCTGCACTTCCTCCAACAATCATTGAAAACAAAAAGAACGCTAAAATAATTGAAACTCCCAAAACAAGCCACAAAGAAATAAATATGCCTTTTTTTCTTTGTTTGTTCATCCAATCACCCGCCTTTTCTTTTTATCAAATAAACATATAAATTATTTTTTGTAAAACACAATCCCGAGGAAAAATTGCACTATAAATACCACGGCAGAAGATGAAAGTAAAAAGATGGCTAATGGCAGAGAGCCGATTTGCTCAGTAATCATAATCGCTCCTGACGTGAAAGCTATAACAACGTATAGAATTATACCTATAACTATATGCTTGCAAATTGTTTTTGCCTTGTCCGTTTTAACAAAGCCTAAAGCAAATTTCGCACCAAGCTCTAACCATACAGTTACAAAAAATTCCAAAATAAACTCCACTTCATCACCGCCCTCCGTGTCAATTTCTTATTCACTAACCACATTATACCACGTTTTCGCAAAAAATCAAGGTATATCGTTGACAAACGGATTTACTTATGATAAAGTTAAATAAAGGAGAGGTGATTATGGACGAAAACAAAAACACAATCCGTCAATCCAAATTAAAGGCAACTGTAATTTTTTCATCGGTTTTAGTTGTTGTGTTCTTCTTTACGTTTGTTTATTTTCGAAGTAGTGCGTATGACGACTACACGGCAGGCGGTTTTATTCCACCAAGCTTCGGCGTAATTTTTGTATATATTCAATTATCGATTTTAGCTATTTTCAGTGCTGTGATTTTGAAAAGTATACTAAAACATAAAATAACAGTAAGTGTATTAATAATAGCCTCTATAATCCTTCCGATTGTTTGTTATAACGTAAATTACTTTTGCTTCCAAACGGGCGGGTCTTTTTACCCTTTGGTAAGTGAAGGAGGGCCGTTACAATTTCTCGCTCTCCACGACTTCAATTTTGACGGAGTTGACGATTCGTACGAATACGACGGAAATGACGTAAGGTCGCATACTACAACGTTGAGAAATTATGACCCTGATTGCACTGATAGTTTTGTTTCAAAAGTCCAATATACAATAGAAGGCAGTGGCGGTAATCTGGACTATACCAATTTCAGTTACTTCTGGAATCACTATGAAATGAAAATTTTCATGCACAAATCAAGAGTTACTTATAACTATATAAAATTAACGTTCATATTGGAAGACCACATACCTGCAGAAAAAATTTCTTTCGAATGTTTCAATAAACCACTTACCGCCACAGTTGAAAGCGAAAATACCGTTTCCGTAAGGCTGGATTCATCATTCTGTTCAGAACAGCAAGAAAAAGCGGTGGACGAAAGATTCCTCGTACCCGTGAAGTTAATCCTTGACAAATAAAACGTCTGATTTGATATAATTTCCCGAAAAACAAAAAGCGAAACGAACATTCCTGAAAGGGAAAATCGTTTCGCTTTTTTATATTATATCGTTTACTTATATAACAACGTAAAATTCAAGCTATGCTTACATCTACGCCCGATATAGCAAAAATTTTTAGAAAATCATCTCGTATATTTTCAGACTCTATTCACTGAATAAACGAATGTCTTTATCTCTCATTTACCGCAATCCAGATTTCGCAAGTATAATCAGGGTCATCAATTTTCTCCGAAGGATAAACCTCTAACTCCACGCCGTGTGCATATTCATACTTTTCGTTTTGAGGAAAAAACTCCGAACAAATTTTCTTATATGTTTCAATAAAGGCTTCGGGTAATTTACCCTTGCAGGTAAATACAGCAAAGGTAAAAGCAGGAACTTCAATTATTTCAAGCTCCGAATCAACGTTTTCATGTCCTTCATATTCAAAACCTATACCATACGGCAAATGGTTATCAGACATGCTGTTAGTAAAACATATTCCAAGAAGTCCGCCAAATGAGGAGTTTTGGGGCATATATTGCATTATTTTATTCAACGACCCGTCTTTCCCGCACTCCGCCCAGAATTCTCTTATATCCGTAGCAGCCACGTCACTTCCGGGTTTTTCAACTTGTTTTCTTTTGCATATAACCTTAAATGCTTCTTTTTTCTCAATTCTGTAATTCATAAGATTCCCTCCTGATAAAATTAGTTTTACGGAAAGACGTGAAAATGCTGTGATCGTAGCCCCGCACCTTACTTCTGACGGAGTAACACCGTGAAACTTGGAAAACGCACGGGTAAAACTTTCTGGACTGTCGTAACCGTATTTAAAAGCAATATCTATTATTTTAATGTTAGTGTCCATAATTTCCTGTGCGGCAAGAGTAAGCCTTCTCCTGCGAATATATTCTCCAAGAGTTATACCGCACATAATTCCGAAAACCCTCTGAAAATGAAAAGCAGACGAACACGCCTCTTTTGCAACGGCTTCATAATCAATTTTTTCAGTTATGTGATCCTCAACGTAGTCTATTGCCTTTTGTAAGCCACTAATCCAATACATATCTGTTACCGCCTTCCGATGAGACTACTATATCATAAAATAATCAAAAAATCCTGATAATATCTGCTATTTAATGTTAAATATAAAAACAATTCTGTTATCAAAACAAATTTTTCGGATTAACCTTTACAAATATACTTTAGTAAAGTATTCGATGTTATCTACGATTTATTTTCTAACTGGATTTGTAAAATAGAATCCTGACCATACTTCTTAAATTTCAAAATTACCTTAAACATATCTCCGTCAACTACAATATCAAAGGTGCCGTTACATATTTCGGTATAGCTCTTTGCGATTGCAAGACCGAGACCGTTCCCCTCTGCTGTTCTCGATTCATCACCGCGAACAAATCTTTGGGTTATTTCCTCCACGTTGAAGTTCAACGGATATGCAGAAATATTCTTGAACTCCATTTCTATCATACCGTCCTTTTCGGATGCAGTAATGAATACTCTTGTATTCTTCATCGCGTATTTGAGAATATTGTTGATAAGATTGCTCAATACACGCGACATCTTCCGTCCGTCCGCAGATATGAACAGCTCTTTGGGAGCTTCTACACAGAATGGCAGACCCGAGCTCTGAATCTCATTATCGTGCTCACCGAGGGCTTGATTAATGAGAAGCGCCACATCAAGCTTTTCCAAAACGACGTAATCGTTACCGCTCTGCACTTTGGAAATATCGAACAAGTCTTGTGTCAACCTTTTAAGTCTGTCACTCTTTTTGGCAATTACTACAACATAGTCCTTTGCTTCTTCGGGCAGTTCCTTCATCTTGGATAACAGCTCGGTATAGCTAATAATAGAGGTGATGGGTGTTTTCAGATCGTGCGATACGTTTGTAATAAGCTCGGTCTTTAATCTTTCAGCCTTTACCTTTGCGGCAACCGACTCGTCAAGACCGATTGCAATATCGTTGATATTACCTGCCAATGTTCGCATATCATCGCATTTTAGCTCGGGAATCTTATAACCTACGTTTCCGTTACGGACCTCGCTTACGCCCATTTTGATCTCATCAAAATCCTTTGCTCTGTATGCAATCAAGAAACTTGCAAAACCAAACAAAAGTATGCCCAATATAAGCCAAAATGGTCCATTGGGAAGAAACACTCCGAAAATTCCAATCAGCGCAGTATAAACGAGCAACAGAATAATGAAAATCACGCCCGTCTTTTTGGAGAGAAATCTGAAGATCGTCAAACAAAATGCTTTGGTAATCTTCCAAATCCACTTTGCGATCTTAACTATCAACCGCACGATCCATCTGATGATACGGAGAATAATGCTTGTCTCCATCAATCTGCGGGTCTTAATATTACGAATAATGGAGAGCAAGGAGGTAATGATAATCAAACTGCCGATGGCAGACACAATTCCCAAACTCAAGTAAATTAGATTCTGCGGGAAATTGCCGTACAAATAATCTTCAAACACAAATATAACAAGTGCAATCGCTCCAAGAGCAGCTCCGGCTATCGCCGCCAAATGCACCTCGATCCATACGTTGTCAATCCACATATTATTGTGTTCGCCGTCTTTGTTCTTACCACATACGCAAAGAAGGTAAATAAACAGCAACAATGCAATGATGGCGCAAACAACGGATTTAATGATCGTATCAATTACGATGCCTTGTTGCTTTTTCCAAATAGCCTTATATTCCTTGACAACTTCTTCTTTGATACTGCAACTTATGGTAAAAGTGGTCTTGTTACCATAGCGATCCATATCTTCAAGTAGTGGAACACGAACCATATCACCATCTGCGCTTGACATACGTTCAAAATTTCCTTTGGCATCGCGCATAAAATATGAGTAACATTCTCCCTGCATAATGTCTTCTGCGTTTTCTGCACCGCAGTTTGTAAACTCAAGACCGTTCCACAGTACGTAATAATTAATCTTCTCAAAATTATTGGGTTCTCCGAAAAT
>JAZOCZ010000022.1:0-10219 GCA_045596755.1 Eubacteriales bacterium
TGCTCTACTCCGCGATATATAATTTTGAGATGTTTTCTTAATCATCGGAGGTCATTACACATGACCTTCCAGGTTGCGGTTACCCGAAAAAACTTCGTTTTTTCGACCGCTGCCCCTTTCGCTTCTCCCTTCATCTCGCACCGCGAGCGGTCGAATCGAAAGCAAGTTACTCGCACGACGAGCTACCAGGCTGCTCTACTCCGCGATATATTAAGTTCGCTGTTACAAGGGGTTCACTCCGTACCGCTAAAAAAGGTGGTGCCGGAAACCGGGCTCGAACCGGTACGAGTGTTACCTCACGGGATTTTAAGTCCCGGGCGTCTGCCAATTCCGCCACTCCGGCACAAATCCCTTACAGCAGAGCTGATTGTATCATAAAAAAATCACTTTGTCAATACCTTTTTTAAAAAAAAGTTTTCAAAATTAAATTTTTAAGAAAAAAACGTCGAAAAAGAACAAAGTATTCTTACGTATATAATTGACAAAACGAGGATTGAATGATAAAATAATAGAAATAAGATTTTCCACTCAACAGAAATGCGAGTTTAAACTATGAAAAGTAGTTTTATTTTCAACAAAGACGAAAAGCCACTTGAAAATCCGGTAAACGGGTACAGCAATACAGCCATTTTCAGAAAAATAGCTTTTATTGGTGACTCCCTCTCCTCGGGAGAGTTTGAGACCTGCGACGAGAATGGGAACAAAAATTTCTACGATATGTTTGAATACTCATGGGGACAGTATATCGCAAGGAAGAACGGACTTACAGCATATAACTTCTCCAGAGGCGGTATGACAGCAAAGGAATACATAGAGAGCTTTGCGGAAGCAAACGGTTTTTGGGACAAAGATAAAGCCTGTCAAGCATACGTTATTGCTCTCGGCTGGAATGATATTTACGGTTTGGACATGGAAATAGGCGGTATCCAAGATATAGACGAGGCAGATTCCTCAAAGAACAGACAAACGTTTATTGGATACTATGCTGCAATAGTTGACAGATACAAAAAAATCTGTCCCGAGGCAAAATTCTTTTTTGTAACCTTGCCAAAATCCGAAGATAAAAATCAAGAAAAAGTGTTGGAAGCCGTGGAAAAGCTTCACGAGTTATCAAAATATTTTGACAATTCCTACGTTATAGATCTTTACAATTATGCTCCTGTTGAAAATGAAGAATTCAAAAAAAATTTTTATCTTCACGGTCACATGAATCCCATGGGATATATATTGACCGCCCGCATGATCGACTCTTATATAGACTACATTATAAGGAAAAGTCCAAATGATTTCAAAAACGTTCCCTTCATCGGAACGGGAATAAAATATTAAATCTCACACAGCGTAAAAAAATTCTGAAAGGAAAAGGCAATGAAAAAAACATCTAAAATTTTCTCCATTATACTTTCTGTGCTTCTTCTTATTTGCTCCACGGGAATTTCAGTCTTTGCAGAAGGGGAAGAAATTGTTATCCTTTACACAAACGATATTCACACGTATATCGACAAAGAGATTACGTATTCCGACGTTGCTTCTCTTAAAGCATCTTTCGAAAACGTTTTACTCGTTGATGCGGGCGACCACATCCAAGGAACTGCTTACGGCTCTATGGACAAGGGTGAAACCATAACGAAGCTTATGAACGAAACAGGTTACGATCTTGCAACTCTTGGTAACCACGAATTTGACTACGGAATGGCAGGCTGTCTTACTACTATTGACAGAGCCAAATTCCCTTACGTTTCCTGCAACTTTTACCACGAAGAAAATGGCGTTATAGGTGACACGGTACTTGATGCGTATAAGGTTTTTGAAATCTGTGGATTTAAGATTGCTATTATCGGTATCACCACTCCCGAAACCTTCACAAGTTCAACACCTGGTTATTTCCAGAATGAGCAAGGTGAATTTATATACGGAATAGCGGGCGGTGCAGACGGAAAAGCACTTTACGAGCGTGTTCAATCCGCCATCGACAAAGCATCTCTTGAAGCAGACGTTGTTATCGCTTTGGGACATCTCGGAACAGACCTTTCCGCAGGTCCATGGGCTTCCGAAAAAGTTATAGAAAACACGTCAGGGCTTGACGCCTTTATTGACGGTCATTCCCACAGTACGATCCCAATGAAAGAAATTTCCGACAAAGACGGAAACACGGTTATACTTACACAAACAGGCGAATATCTTACCGCAGTGGGCAAAATGACCATAACAAAAGACGGAATCAAAACAGAGCTTCTTACCGCAGAAGATATTTCTGATATTACTCCCGACGAAAACGTTAAATCCATAGAAGATTCATGGAAAAACGAAATAAACGAAAAGCTCGGTCAGGTCATCGGCAAAACCGACGTTGTTTTTAACAACTATGACGAAAACGGAAAACGCCTCGTGCGCTCTCAAAGCACAAACACAGGTGATTTTTCCGCTGATGCTCTCTATTACTTATTTGACAACATGGGTATGGACGTTGACGTGGCAGTTATGAACGGCGGCGGTGTAAGAAACAAAGCCATAACGGGTGATATTTCTTATCTTGCTTGTAAAGAAATACATACCTTCGGCAACGTTGCTTGCCTACTCACCGTCACAGGTCAACAGCTTCTCGACGCTCTCGAATGGGGTTCAAGATCCGTTGGGGTTGCCGAAGAAGGAAGCCTTCTTCACCCTTCCGGACTCACTTACAAAATAAACACGTCCATTGAAAGCACGGTTCAATTTGACGAAAAGGGAATCTGGACGGCTTGCCCTTCAGGAGAATACAGAGTATATGACGTTAAGGTATATAACAAGAAAACAAACACATGGGACGACCTTGACCTTGACAAAAAATACAACCTTGCAGGCTACAACTACACTCTTCGCGATTTAGGCGGCGGCTTCGCTATGCTTGACGGTGCAGTGAACGTTCTTGACTACGTTATGGAAGATTATATGGTTTTGGCAAATTACGTTAAGGGCTTCGAAAACACCGTTTCCGCTACCAACTCCCCTCTCGCACAAAAATACGAAAACTTCAACGTTGATTACTCAAAGGTTGAAGGAAACGGCAGAATCACCGTAACGGAAGGCGAAGTTCCCTCTCCAAGTGATTCGTCGAAAACAGAGTTCTACGTTGTTTTATCATTTGTTATGATTGTTTTAGCATTCAGAATGATGAAGAAACAAGCTATACGATAGAAGTCAAACAACAATCAAAGAGAAAAGAGCAATTCTGCGTTAAACAGAGTTGCTCTTTTTAATATTGAGTGCAAATCCAACTTATCAATTCATAGCAAAAATTGATATTATTGTACCTTCGCCTTACAATTTTCTATATTTTACGTTGCGGTAAATGTTCTGCAACGCTCGTTTTAATCCGTTTGTATAAACGTATCCGTTGGTAGTGTTTACGACTTTATAATACTTTTTATATTTTTTACCAAGTCTGTTTTGACATTTCAAATAAGATTTATCCGCATTACCGTTAGACTTATGCCACAAATTCAAAGGGACCGCATACACAGACATGTTATAAAACGCCTGTGCCTGTAAGCATAAATCCGCGCCGTAAAGATGCCAGCCGTCACATATTTTTTCATCGTATTTAAGTTTCTCAAAACACTTCTTATGACACGCTATAAGACATTCATCAAGAGTGAATGCCGTTGTTGGTTTTGTCATATTCCCAATGATGGATTTATTCGGGCCGGCGTATATGCTTGTCAAACAATCATTTTTTGCATCAGGATTATTCTTGTTATACACCCCTGCCGCGCCAAAAACAGAACTGGGATTTTCGATTGCAAAATCATAAATATATTCTAAAACATCTTCAGATAAAAATTCTATATCCTGATGCAAGAACACAAGAACATCTCCTGTTGCTTTGGTCACTCCAAAATTAAGCGCTGATGCGGCGGAGGGATAACGTTTGTTCCTGTTATCAATGCATACAAACTCCACTTCTACATTTTTTTGCATCATCGCACTTTTTTTCATTTCTTCTATAAGGTCTTCGTTTATCCATACCGAAATAAGAGATATTTTTTTCATATTTCCACCATAATTCCAATTTTTAATTACACTGCAAATACGCCTTTAAAATTCATCGTTGCACTTAATGTAAAAATTTTACCACAAAGCAAATGTATTTTCAATACTTTTTGCAAAAAACTTTGTTTTTATTTTTCAACTTCCTTATTATCTCAATTAACACTTATTACTCCCTTTCATATAATAACAATGACGTTCGACCATCTGACAAATTACGTTAAAGCCTTTGAAAACAGCACGGTCAGCGCTACCAACTCCCCTCTCGCACAGAAACACGAAAACTTTAAAGTTGATTACTCAAAGGTTGAAGGAAACGGCAGAATCACCGTAACGGAAGGCGAAGTTCCGAAGCCTGCCGACAACGAAAATCAGACGTTTTTCGTTATTCTTTCCCTCGTTTCTCTTTGCGCTGTAGCTTTTACACTTAAATCAAATAAAAAATCCGTATGATAAATTGGGCTGTTGATGTAACAACGTTAATGTGACAGCCCAAAGTCTATATAATCCGCGAATTTGCATTTTTTGTCAGTCCATAGTCGGCGAAAATTACAGTTTCAACAATTTATTTAAAAAGTCAAAGCAGGGCGAACGCCCTGCTTTTTGTTATGGTCTGATATAAAATTATGTGCAATATTATGCGTAAGAATTCACAAAAACGGGACACGGGGACGGGGTCGAAGACCTGCTTCTCTGTCCTGCACAGCAGGATTGAGAACCGTCCCCCGTGCCGTTGAATGCCGTTTTATGCGTACAAATCAAGCTGACCGAGGAAATATTTTTTGATTTGCAAATAGTCGGTAGCGGATATTTCACCGTCGCCGTCGGTGTCGGCGGCAGTATTATATACGCTTTCAAGTGCCATGGCACCAAGGAACATTGATTTATCCCCGAATGTAAAAGCCAAAATGTCTTTTACATTCGGATATTTTTATTTTGATTCTTTTTAACTGATTGAAGCCTTGGCAGAATCGCCATATTTCATCATTGCTCTGATGAGATTTGCAAGAGCTGTATCTGAATCGTTTTGCTTCGTATACGCATAAGACTCTATGCTATATCTGAGAGTGTTACTTACAGCTACGCCATCTTTATATACTGTGATATAAACAACTTCGCTCATTTGTCCTGCATGCATGCCCTCAACGAATACGTAGTATCCACCGTTAGCGATTTTGAATTTGCTGGAATCTATCGTCAATTCCCCAGCATCAGTTTTTACCTTAACTGTCAATCCTTCAATGCTGTCTGTAGCAATCTTAAATCTGAGTCCAATGGATTCTTCAAGATTAAGACCAGCACCTCTCCATGCAACTGTAGGATTATCAATCTTTGTATATTCAAGCTCCTGAACGGTTTCAAGTGTACGGTTTTCAGTAGTTCCCCATGCTTTTTGTTCATCTGTAAGCTTGGCATTTACAAGATCATCTGTTTTATATTTCATATATGTCTGTGATGCCGCGCCATAGTTCAACAAATCAACAAGGAGTGTTCTGAATTTTGCGTATTGATTGGAAGTATACTTGGAAAGCATATTGTAGCAATATGATGCTACACTATATTCTCTCGTTTCACTTGAATATTCTACGCCATTGTACGTCGCATACAACGTTGCGTAAATGGCATCGTTCATGTTGTGGGGTACGATGTTATTGAAATCAAATACGTATTTGTCGCCAACAACTTTGTATTCATTTACAATAGTTTTAACCCCATTCAATTCGAATACAACGTAGGGATTTTCGTATCCGTTGTTTGATATTAAAGAAATATTTACCTTGTAATTGATTACCAAGTTATCCTGCAACGTAAGCGATGCACCTGCAAAAACAAGATCCTGGGAAGGTTTAGAAGGGGTCATTGGAATCACTTCTGTCTCCATAACAGCATCGCATACAGAACAATGAAGTTCTTTCAATCCTTCTTCAACCGAAGTAGCTTCTTTGGAAACTACCCATTCACCTTCGGTGTGACCCAATGAATCGATATCTCGTATATCTTCCGCTCCGCAAGATGAACATACTCTGTATTCTTCTCCATTCACAGTACAAGATGGAGCAGTTCTTTCTATCCATTCTCCGTAAGTGTGGTCACATGAGTTTACTGCCACAACAGAAGTGATTTTAAAACCATTTTCAGTAACATCATCATCCGAAATCAAAGTAATCGAAAACGAATTTCCATCGATCGTAATAGATTGATTAGACAATTGCGTTCCTGAGTAAACGCCAACCTGAGAACCATTGGCGTCATATATGTATATTTCATCGTAATCGCTTTCCGTTTCTGTGTCATCAGAAAATGTAATTATCAGTTTATCTGCTTCGCTTGGATGAGTATAAGTCCAAGTTATATTACTGTTATTGGCATATGGATGCTCAGATTCGGGATACACTACCAAATTTTGGTCAACTACAACTTCAAACGTGGCACTCGCATTGCATAAACTAACAGTAATTACCTTTGTGCCCGCTGTGGAAAAATCATATTCCGATACTGTATATCCGTTAGTAATCGTTCTCTCAAGTCCATCATCATAAATAACACGTATGCTTAATCCTGATGTATCCAAAGTTCCGCCAATTGGATAAATGAGCTTATCAGGAAAGGTATCAATTATAATTTCTTTTGGCTCACCGAGATAACTCACTGGTATATTGTTAGCAATTGCAAAAGATTCTGCATATGAATCTATGTAACAAAAAATAGTAAGTTCTTCAGAACATCCATCGAACGCAGCAGCTTCTATGGTTGTTACTGAATCGTGTATTGTTACCGATTCAAGGCTGGTACAGTATTCAAACGCAGAATATCCTATACTTGTTACTGAATTAGGAATCGTTACCGAAGCAAGGTTGGTACAACCAGAAAACGCATAACTCCCTATGCTTGTGACCGAATCGGGTATTGCTACAGAAATAAGGCTAGTACACTCCTCAAACGTATAATCTTCTATAATTATTACTGAATCGGGTATTGTTACCGATTTAAGGCTGGTACAATTACTAAACGCACAAAATCCTATACTTGTTACTGAATTAGGAATCGTTACCGAAGTAAGGTCGTAACAATGCCGAAACGCATAATATCCTATACTTGTTACTGAATTAGGAATCGTTACCGAAGTAAGGTCGTAACAATGCTGAAACGCAGAATATCCTATGGTTGTGACTGAATTTGGTATTATTACCGAATTTAAGCCGCAACCTGCGAAAGCAAATTCTCCAATGCTTGTTACTGAATCGGGTATTGTTACCGATTTAAGGCTTTCGCAACCAGTAAACACAGAATCTCCTATGGTTGTGACTGAATCGGATATTGTTACCGAAGCAAGGTTGGTACACTCCTCAAACGCAGAATCTCCTATGGTTGTGACTGAATCGGGTATTATTACTGAACCAAGGCCGTCGCAAGCAAAAAACGCTTCATCTCCAATGCTTGTTACTGAATCGGGTATTGTTACCGAAGAAAAGCTGGTACAACAATAAAACACTGAATCTCCTATACTTGTAACTCCTTTTTCAATAACAATGGATGCAACACCATCTTCTAAAAGATATTCTAATAAATCCGGAGGAATATCCGTTAACGCTCCTGTACCCGAAATAGTAAGAACGCCTCCGTTAGTAAGAGTCCATGTGAGATTTTCTCCACACGTTCCCGAATCTGCTGCCCAAACCGACAAATCCAAATAGCTTACACATGGTATAAGCATAACGAGGACTAAAACAAACGAAAAAATCTTTTTTGAAATGTTTTTCATTTTCATTTTTCTCCTTTTAAATAATTATTTGTTTTCCTTGTTGTTCCCCAAATATGTACTTGCGGAAGATTATTTTCTTTAACCTATTTTAACGCAATTAGAATTTTACATCATTTTCCCCCCTAAAATAAAAAGTGCGCCAACCGAAGTCAGCGCACCGAAAAACGCAAACTCCAATTGTCGCCAAACAAAACCAGATAAATGGGATAATTAAATCCAAACACTATACTACCTGTGGATATTTGCGATTTTACCAAAATCGAATGATAGTATAGCCAAAAAAGGTATAACACCCTCTATAAAAAAAGATAATTATCCCCAAAAAATTTATTCGGTTTTGTTTGGCATGATTATTGTATCATAAATAAGAGAAAATGTCAATGCATTTTTTATTACTCCGCAACATTTCTTCATTTTAAAAACAAAATTCCACAAGCAAAAGCCATTTATATAACCAACATATTTAATTAAGCACAAAAACACATGAAAATCTGTATGAATGTACCTTTCACCCGCTTTTATTTCTTTTCATATAATGACAATGACGGGCGACCGTCTAAGAAAATCATAAGAAAGGAAAACAAATTATGGCAACATTTTTCAATCAAGCCACACTTACGTACAGCGGTGGCACGGTAAACTCAAACATTACTGCAGGAGAAATAGTTGATGTATTAACAGTCAACAAAACTGCAGTTGTGGGCGAATATACCCAAGGGTCAGAGATTACGTACATCATAAACATTATAAACTCAAGCGACACGCCCAACGAAAACTTGACACTTACGGACAATCTTGGCGCTTACGTTTTCAACATGATGACGTTACAGCCTCTTGATTACGTTGAAGACTCTGTTAAATACTTTATAAACGGTATTTTACAGCCAGCTCCCACCGTAACCACAGAACCAGGTCTTACTATAACCCCAATAAGCGTTCCCGCAAACAGTGTTGTAACTATTGCATACACCGCTGTTGCAAACGAATTTGCACCCCCTGAAGGTACTATCGACAATACAGTTACTGTAAACGGAAATTGTGGAGACGCAACAGCCACCGAAACGGTAACAGCGGCAGAAGAAGCTGATCTTGATATTACAAAATCACTCTCCCCTACTACTATTACCTGCGGTGATACGCTTACCTACACCTTTGTTATTCAGAACTCAGGCAACGCAGATGCAGTTGCAACGGATAATATAGTTATTACAGATACCTTTACGCCTCCGTTTGAAAATATTACCGTTACATACAACGGAATAGTATTGACGTCCCCTGCTGACTACACATATGACCCCGTTACAGGAGAATTTGCTACAGTTGCAGGAGTGATTACAGTTCCCGCCGCAACGTTTACACAGGACCCTGTAACAGGAGAATGGACAGTAACTCCAGGGTCATCCACGCTCACCGTATCAGGCAATATCTAACCTTATCGCTGGGGGATTTTGAAAAATCCCCCAGTCCCCAAAACCAAGAGCTTTTTGAAAAAAGCCCCTGGACCCAAAACCAATGGCTTTTTGAAAAAAGCCCCTGGACCCAAAAACTTTAATTGCTACCGCTCTGAATTGTTGCGATATAGCCCATCAAATGAGAATATAACAAATTTTGATTACTATATATAATAAAAATATTTTTCGACCAACGGGAGAAAAATTTCATTTATTCCGAATTCCGAATTCCGAATTCCGAATTGAAAAAATTCCAAATTCCTCATTATTTCCACACGAGTAACGAGGATTTTTTTACATTTTTTCATTGACTTTAAATAAAATAAGTGATATACTTAATTTGTATTTGTGTAAAATGGGAGGGATAGTCTTGAAGCTTATAGTTTTTGACGGCAACAGCATATTGAACAGAGCGTATTATGGAATAAGACCTCTTTCTACAAAGGAAGGAATACCTACAAATGCATTATACGGATTTATAAACATTATCCGTAAAAACATCAATATGTTGGGCGAAGAACCCGTATACGGTGCAGTTGCCTTCGATATGAGACATCCCACGTTCAGACATAAACATTTTGACGGCTACAAAGCAACAAGAAAAGGAATGCCCGAGGATCTTGCGATACAGCTTCCTTACGCTAAAGAAGCCGCAGAGCTTCTCGGCTTGAAGGTCATTGAAAAGGAAGGCTTTGAGGCTGACGATATTTTGGGAACGCTTACTGCTCTCGGCGAAGAAGCAGGGCTTGAATGCTTTGTTGTTACGGGAGACAGGGACAGCTTACAGCTTGTAAGTGAAAAAACAACGGTTTTTCTTGCCGCAACAAATGAAACAAAGGTTTTCACCCCTGATAGTTTCATGGAAAGCTACGGATTCGAGCCAAAACTTTTAGTTGATGCCAAAGCCATTATGGGTGACAGCTCCGATAACATTCCAGGCGTCCCCGGTATTGGCGAAAAAGGTGCTTACAATCTT
>JAZOCZ010000023.1:0-2083 GCA_045596755.1 Eubacteriales bacterium
ATTTTCAATAGCCGTAATAATTCTATTCATCACAAGACGCAACAGCCTTGAAAAAGTCAATCTGACAAACAAGACACCTGCGGGAAAAATCAAAAATGGTAAAATCCGAAATTTTCCCGACGAAAAATTATATTGAAGCACAGAAATAAAAATCCCTGCTGAACTCGTAGCAAGGAGATCTGTCAGCCAAACAAGTCTTTTTCCGAAAAACGTGACTCTTATTACCCATAAGATATCATATGCCACACCTGCCACCACGCCGAAAACGAAGGCGTACAGATACAGCCTCTGAAAATCCGTTTCAACCATTATCAGCCGAAAAACCTTGAAAGGATGCCTTTCTTTACTGTTTTTTCGCTATATACAACCGCATCAATGCAACCCTTCACGGCTATGGTCTTTTTTTCGGAATCAAGCGACACAATAGTTAGTTGAGAACCTCCGATAATCAATTCGGACGTTCCCACGGACAAGACAACACTTGAATCGTCAAAAACAAGCACCTCATCCACCTTGTCTGCTTCCAAATAATTTCTGTCTTTTAAAGTTATAAGTTGTCTGAATAAGTTTTCCGTCATATACTCACCCTCCAGGATGAATATATGACGAAAATACTTATTTTAGAACTCATTTTAAAACGGTATACAATTCAGCGGCTTCTTCCTTGGTTACGTGTTCTTTCACAGCGTTGACCTGAAACTTTGTTGTTTTATTGCCATACTGTATTTCGATAACGTCTCCAACCTTAACGTCATAGGACGCCTTTGCCGCTTTTCCGTTTACGATAACATACGAAGAATCGCAAGCCTCGTTTGCAACGGTACGCCGTTTTATAATTCTGGAAAGTTTTAAAAACTTATCAAGCCTCATCAGGACTTATTTATTTACAGCATCCTTGAGAGTTTTACCTGCGGAGAAAGCGGGAGCTTTGCAAGCAGGGATAACGATTTTTTCTTTTGTCTGGGGGTTGCATCCAGTTCTTTCTGCTCTTTCATTTACTTTGAAAGTACCAAAAGAAGCGATCTGAACCTTGTCACCTTCTGCGAGAGCAGTTGTGATTGCTGCGAAAACTGCATTAACTGCTGCGTCTGCATCTTTCTTTGTGAGAGATGCGTTTTTTGCTACGTAATCAACGATATTTGCCTTTGTCATGCTAAAAAACCTCCAATATTTTTTTTATTTTTTAGGTGTCTAACTCAATATAACATACATTTATTCAAATTGCAATAGTTTTTTTGCAAAAAAATATATTTTTTTGTCAAAATTTCAATTTCAACTAAAGTTTTTTGGCTTTTGAAGCGAAAAGGAGAACAAAAATGTTTGTATTATTTATCGAAAAGTTCCGTGCTGAAATATCTCTCACCCGTATCAGGAAGTATGGTTACAACTCGTTTTCCTTCTCCGAGTTCACGTGCGAGTTTTACTGCGGCAGCAACGTTTGTTCCACTGGAGATACCACACATAAGTCCTTCGTCACGTGCAAGGCGTTTTGAAGTTTCAATAGCCTCTGCATCGGTTATTACACAAATTTTTTCATAGATTTCCTGATCAAGATTCTTTGGTATGATACCATCACCAATACCCATCTGCAAATGAGTTCCCACGCTTCCACCGCTAAGTATTGCGGCATTTTCCGGTTCAACCGCCCATATTTTAATGTCGGGGTACTGATTCTTCAGGGTTCTGCCTATTCCCGAAAGCGTTCCGCCTGTGCCTATACCAGAGCAAAAACCATGGATTGGTCCGCCAACTTGCTCTAAAATTTCAAGAGCAGTATGATATCTATGTACCAAAGGATTGTTAGGGTTAGAAAACTGTTCGGGAATAAAAACTTTCGGGTCTGCTTTCGCCAATCTATTTGCCGTTTCAACACATTCAGCAATACATTTTCCTATATTTCCTGCATCATGAACGAGAATAACGTCTGCACCGTAATTCTTAACAAGTTTTCTACGTTCCTCACTTACTGAGTCGGGCATAATTATTACAACCTTATATCCTCTGACCGCTCCTACCAAAGCAAGTCCAATGCCCTGATTACCGCTTGTAGGCTCAACTATAATCGTGTCCTTATTGATAAGTC
>JAZOCZ010000024.1:0-5682 GCA_045596755.1 Eubacteriales bacterium
AAACCCGTCCTTCATAATTACTATGCGGTCACCCAGGGTCATGGCTTCGGTCTGGTCATGGGTAACGTATATAAAGGTAGTATTTATTTTCTGACGGAGGAGGATTATTTCCGCCCTCATCTGATTCCTCAATTTTGCATCAAGATTCGAGAGAGGTTCGTCCATAAGGAATATTTTACTGTCACGCACCATTGCACGCCCTATGGCGACACGTTGTCGCTGTCCTCCCGACAAAGCACGAGGCTTTCTCGTCAGATATTCGGTAATTCCCAGTATTTCAGCCGCCTGCGTCACCTTTTCGTAAACTATTTTTTGTGGAATTTTTTTGAGCCTGAGACTGAAAGCCATATTTTCAAAAACAGTAAGGTGAGGATAAAGAGCATAATTCTGAAAAACCATTGCAATATCACGGTCACGAGGTTGCAAATCGTTCACGACAACACCGTCAATTTCAACAGTACCGCCTGAAATTTCCTCAAGTCCCGCAATCATACGCAGAGTTGTGGATTTTCCGCACCCAGACGGCCCGACGAAAACTATAAATTCCTTATCCGCAATATCAAGATTGAAATCGCTTACCGCAACGGTATCCTTCCCATACACCTTCTTAACGTCAGTCAATTTTACTCGAGCCATTTTTTCTCCTTTATCCTTTTACCGCACCGCCCGTAACGCCTTCAACGTAATACCTTTGCAACAGCAAAAAAACGGTAGTTACAGGAATAGCAACGACTACCCCCGCAGAGCAGAACATTGTATAATGCGTATTCATATTGGTTCTTGAAAGCCATTCATACATACCGACGGCAACGCTCATTCCATCGCTGTTTTCGTGGATGAGATATGAAGAAAGCATAAACTCTCCCCAAGGAGCCATAAAGCCCATAAGAACGGTATATATAATTATAGGCTTTGAAAGGGGCATTATCACCTTGTAAAACACTTGCCAGCGCGTTGCTCCGTCAACTCTTGCCGCCTCGTCAAGACTTTTAGGTATTGTATCAAAAAAGCCTTTGGAAACGTAATACCCCATAGCACTGCTTGCACTGTAAACTATAATCAGTCCAAGAGGAGCTCTGCTCATAGTAAGTCCTATGTCGTGAAACACCTTATATATAAGAATCATTGTCAGAAAGCCAGGGAACATCCCAAGAATGAGCATAAAATTCATAAGAAGCTTTCTTCCCCTGAAACGAAGTCTTGACAACGTGTAACTCATGGAAAGGATAAAAAAAGTTTGCAAAAAGGCAGTAGCAACACCCATAAAACCCGTATTGAGAAACCATTTCGGGAAATCCGTTTCGTTAAAAAGCTTTATATAGTTATCAAAGCCAAACTTCTTCGGAATAAGATATCCCTGTTGCATTGGACTTTCAACTCTGAAGGATTCAAGGAGTATTCCAAAAAAGGGGAAAAGCCACACAACAGTCATAACCAAAAGAATTAAATAAATAACGGTGTTTCCAAGCCTTCTGCTCGCTTTTGCACCAAGTCTTTTTTGCATTATCTGTAATCCTCCTCATTCTTGGTTGATGGGATTACGTTGTAAATAATAAGAGAAAGGACAGCGACGACTAAAAACACCATTATACCCACGACAGATGCCATATAATACTGAGTATCAGAGCTCCCGAGAGTCATTCGGTGAAGCCACGTTATAAGCAAATCCGTATGTCCCACGGAAACGCCACCCGCTGTACCTACGTCCGTATTAAGCGGGTTTCCGTTGGTGAGCAGATAAATAACGTTGAAGTTATTGAGATTGCCTACAAAGCTGGTAAGCAGATAAGGTCCTGTTACAAAAATCATATATGGTAACGTTATTTTCGTATACTGTTTGAATACGTTTGCTCCGTCTATTTTTGATGATTCGTACAAATCTTCGGGTATATTCATCAGAATTCCCGTTGCTATAAGCATCATATGAGGGATTCCTATCCATATATTGACGAGGACGAGGAGTATTTTTGCCGTGGTTGGATTCTCCCAAAGGGATCTTTTCGTTTCGAGGAGCGATTCAGGAAGCATTCCCCACTCAATAAGCGTTCTCCCTATTATTCCCGTGGAATTGAAAAGTCTTGAAACGTAAAGCAGGGAAACAAACTGAGGAATGGCAATAGTCAAAACGAGAACCGTACGCCATACTTTTTTAAACCTTATTCCTTTTTTGTTTATCATAATCGCAACGAACATTCCAAGAAAATAATTGGTGAAGGTAGCGAAAAACGCCCACATAAGCGTCCATGAAAGGATTTCGCCGAAGGCAAGCCCCACTCCCCCTTTTCCAAAATTCAAAAGTTGATTGAAATGTTCAAGTCCCACCCAACTGAACAGATTGGAATACCCGTCATGGTTTGCATCGTAACTCGTGAAAGCGATAAGCACCATATATATGATTGGAAGGACTGTAAAAATGAGTATACCCGCAATAGGAAGTGACAAAAGGGTTTTATGGAACTGATCGTCAAGAAGAGATTTCAAATCATCCTTCCCCGATTTAACCTTTTTTCCACCGGCGGTTATATCCATACAAACACGGCATTGTTTTATCTGCACACGCCAAGTATAAACAAAGGCAATTATAAATATGACAGAAAGCAAACCGTATAATAAAACTTTAACGGAATCGTCGCCCGATACCCACACTTCCGTATCATACAACGGATCGTATTCGTATCTCCCGTGAACGTCTCCAACCGTATTCCCCGTCTGAAACCAATTGCATTTTGAAAGCCAATGAATTCCCCCGCTCGGCAAAAACATATAAACAAAGAAAACCACTTCAAAAAGTAGAAATAGGATTCCTCTTAATATTTGTCCGTAATAAAAATTTCCAAACCCAAAGATAAAAAAAGAAAGTTTCACGACGAAATTTCCCTTTGAAAATGTATAAGTCAAGTCTTTCGCTTCTTTTTTAAAAAAGGACACAATCTTTTTAAAGAAAGAAACAACGCTTTTTCCAAAGGATAAAAACCATTGAGGAATAGCGAAAAAGAACAGCTTTAGCCTATACCACAAAGCCTGATTTTTATTAAGTTTCAAATATTCCAAATCAGTCAATCGTTTCATTTGATAAAACTACCTCTTTTTCATTATATGACTCTGAACTTTTTCGCTTTTCCTATTTCGGCTATTTTTTAATCAAACCGCCTATGGCTTTTTCATAGTTTTCAAGGGCTTTTTTCAAATCGTTATCATTCTTTGCGGCTTTGGCATCAGCACCCAAAACCCTTGCAATATCCCACCATGAACCGTGAATCTGACCTTGAAGCACACTATGCTCGCGTTGTTTTCTTAACGCCACAAGAGAAACGTTTTCCAAAACCTCGCTTGATGATTGTGCGCTTTTGTTGGTTGGGCCCCATTCAAAGTTCTTAGCTCTTTGAGACTGACATTCCTCGTTTGTAAGAAATTGTGCAAGGAGGGAAAGAACCGCGCCTTTTCTCGCATCACTCTGCGGTTTTACGCCCATAAGTTTATATCCCGCGAAAGACCCCAAATGATAAGATTTTCCGTCAACTTCAAAAGAAGGCAAATCCGTAGCACCCATATTTTTGCCGAAATGATTTTCAGCCGCCTTCGCGTTCCATATGCCCGTAATTATAACGCCCGCATCCACAAAGTTATCAGCATCGCTGTCATATGCGCTTGACTTTGCAAGTTTTTGCATACCTTTCATAGCAAGAAGCCCTTGTTCAGAATTGAAGGTATCGTTAACCGAAATAAAATTCCCTGCATCATTAAGTGTCCAATCTGATTTACAGCCTGTGGCAAAAAAGAATGATGCGGTATACCAAGCGTTTTCAAGAGCAAAACGAAATTTCTTATTGTTTCTTTCGCAAGCCTCAATAAGTTTTTCCATACTTTCCGCATCTTCTTCGGAGATTATACTTTTATCATAATACATATAATATCCGTTGTCGCTGGTCAATGGATAAGCCCATATTTTATTCCCAACGGTTGCGGCTGATACAGAACCTTCATCATTGTTTTCTCTTATATATTCCTGTGTTTTAATCCCTGGAGCTACAAGAGCTGCCGCTTGGACGAGTCTTGCAAGCTGATCCTGTGCGAAGCAATAAATATCGGGGGCAGATGCAACGTCTGCAACGATTTTGGAAGCCGCATCCCCTTCTGCAACACCCTCAACAGATGCGTTTATAACAATGCCGGGATTTGCTTTCATAAAAGCCTCTATCTGCTTTTTTGTCAGGTCTGCAATACCCTCTTTTTCAGAAACCCACAAAGTAACGTTGTAAGTTCCCGAAAGAGAGGAAGAACCTCCATGCGAAACGTTAGAAGAACCCTCGGAGGTTGTGGAGCTTTCCTTATTTCTTCCGCAGGACGCAAGACATGAAACAAGCATAACAACCAATAGAACAAAAGATAATATTTTGATTTTTTTCATAAAGTAACCTCATCTTTTCAATTTAAGCGTTGAATATATTTTTACCCTATCTCGACAAACTATTCCATGAATATCGAATATGAAAATAAAAATCTATCAAGGTCACGTCCTTTTGAGTTTTCTCACCAATGCGATCAATTATGCACGAATATTTTATTTTTGCTTCGCAAAAAATTTATTATTAAAAACCAAAATATTCTTTTCAACTTTTTTTAAAAAAGCTATTGACAAATGAAAATTCATATGATATAATCTCTTTCGCAAACAAACGAATATGTTCGTTGCCGAATTGTGTAATGGTAGCACAGCAGACTCTGACTCTGTATGTGAGGGTTCGAATCCTTCTTCGGCAGCCATAAATAAAAAACAACCCAATAGGGTTGTTTTTTATTTATGCCTTTCTTTGAGAAGAAGGATTCGAACGGGTGCGTGTTAAAAAAGTGTCCAGTGGACACTTTTTCCGCACCCTGACCGAGCCCGCAGGCGAGAGCGAATCCGACTTCGGCAAATATTTGAAAGGATTCGAACGGGTCGGTAGTGAATGACTTGCCGAGGGCAAGTCAGAGCCGACCCTGACCGAGCCCGCAGGCGAGAGCGAATCCGACTTCGGCAGACTTTTGAGAAAATTCGAAAATTTGTAAATTATACGTAGTATTCGCCTGAAATGTGTATTTCTACCATTTGTAGACAACATTTTCAATAGCAAAATCTTGAAAAAACCATGATTTCGTGATATAATTTCAGCACAAACGAAAGGAGAAAATAAAATGAAAAATTATAGTTTTGGTAATTATATTTGCGTTCTGCGAGAGAAAAAAGGTTTAACTCAAAGTCAATTAGGAGAAAAACTCGGTGTTACAAATAAAGCCGTGTCCCGCTGGGAAAATGGGAGTGCATATCCTTCAACGGAATTGATGCTTCCTCTTGCAAAAGAACTTGAAGTCACCATTGAAGAGCTATATAAAGTTATTTCCGAAGATAAATCACCAAAAACCAAATTTCGTACCGTGTTGGAATATATCATGACACGTTCCAAAATAATTACAATTATATGCTTGTCATTGGCAATCATTCCATATATTATATTCATTTGCTTTTCAAGTATTGAAGATAAAAACGCATTATCAATCATAACTGCGATTATTTCCGCTATTGTATATGTAATGTTTTACTTAATGTTTGTTCTGTTCAGGAAAAATCCTTTTGCATCTGCTAAAACACTGGATTTTTACACAGTAATTGCTTTATCTTTCAGCGCTTTTGGGTACATTCTT
>JAZOCZ010000025.1:0-3054 GCA_045596755.1 Eubacteriales bacterium
GTAAGTTCATATATTTTCATATATGCGGGAGAAAAAGACTTTTTCGATTCGCTTTTTTCACCCTTGAGAACGAAGGTTCTTATACTGCTTGTATTATTTCTGCTTTCTGACATATTCATTTTTGCGGAAAAGCCGCATAAGACCTCCTTTTCTCAATATCTGATTTATATAGAAGATATAATAAGTTTATCCGTATCAGAAGTTACGGAAAATCCTGTAATCTGCGTTGTATAGTTTCCAATAATTATTTCAGCAAGTTTATCTTCAAGATCAGTCTGGATCAAACGTCTTAAATTTCTTGCTCCGAATTTTGTCGAAAAGCTTTTTTTAACAAGATAGGATACAGCCTTATCATCCCAAATCAAAGAAATATTTTTATTTTCAAGAATAGTTTTCAAATCAGAAAGCATAATTTTTGCAATCTCTGCAAAATTCTCTTCAGTTAAACTATTGAAAACAATAATTTCATCTATTCTGTTGATAAATTCAGGACGCAAAAAACCGTCAAGAGCCTTAAGAACCCTGTCTTTAATTATAGTGTTGACCGTTTTGCCAAAACCAACAGATGATTCTGTTTCCTTGCTTCCTGCGTTTGTAGTCATTACTATAACGGTATTTTCGAAATTAACGGTTTTACCGTGAGCATCAGTTATATGACCGTCGTCAAGAATCTGAAGCATAACGTTCAAAACGTCAGGATGAGCTTTTTCAATTTCGTCGAATAAAATAACGCTATATGGTCTGCGTCTTATTTTCTCCGTAAGTTGTCCAGCTTCATCGTATCCAACGTAACCGGGAGGAGAACCGATAAGTCTTGAAACAGAATGTTTCTCCATAAACTCTGACATATCAAGTCTTATAAGCGAATCAGTGCCGTCAAAAAGGTAAGAAGCCAGAACTTTTACAAGTTCGGTTTTACCAACACCGGTTTTTCCTGCAAAAATGAATGAACAAGGTTTCTTTTTATAGGATATACCCGCCCTTGAACGTTTTATCGCCTTCGCAACTGCAACAACAGCCTCGTCTTGTCCAACGATTCTTTCTTTGATGGCGTTTTCCATATTCTGAATTTTATTGAATTCATTTTCGCTGATGTTGCTTGCAGGAATCCCTGTCCATATTTCTATAACCTTTGCCAAATCGGCAACGGTAACAGTCAGATTATCCCTTTCGGAAGAAAGTTTCTCAAATTCATCATTGAGATTCATCTCCAAGGTTCGAAGTTTTGCCAACTCCTCATATACGTCCTCGCCCTTTTCAGCACGGGCAGACAAGGATTCTATTTGTAACTTTGTATTTCTGATTTCATCACAAAGTTCATCAATCCTATTAACAATACTTGAATTCATCGCAACGTATGACGACGTTTCATCCATAAGGTCAATAGCCTTATCCGGCAGATATCTTTCCGTTATATATCTTTCAGACATCGTAACAATATTTTTTACGATGGAATCAGGAATATTTATTCCATGGTGCTTTTCATAATAACCTTTGATTCCCATAAGAATCTGTATTGAATCTTCAATGGTGGGTTCATTTATAATTACAGGCTGAAATCTTCGTTCCAAAGCGGAATCCTTTTCGATATACTTTCTGTACTCGTTAAGGGTTGTAGCACCTACTATTTGAATTTCGCCTCTTGAAAGAGCGGGTTTGAGTATATTAGCTGCACTCATTCCCCCTTCAGAATCCCCTGCTCCTGCTATTGAATGGATTTCATCTATCATAAGAATTATATTTCCAAGGTTTTTAGCTTCTTCAATAATAGCTCTCATTCTGTTTTCAAACTGGCCTCTGAATTGCGTTCCCGCAACAACAGCTGTCATATCAACAATAAGCACTTCCTTATTCTTCAACTTATAAGGAACGTTGCCTTCAACTATTCTTAATGCGAGGGCCTCTGCAATAGCTGTTTTACCAACACCGGGTTCACCGATAAGACAAGGATTATTTTTCTGTCTTCTGCAGAGAATCTGCATTACTCTTTCGAGTTCTTTGTCTCTTCCAATAATTATGTCAAGCTCGCCTTTTCTTGCTTTGGCTGTTAGGTCAATACAAAATTTAGACAAGCTCATTCTTTTTTGCTCGTTTTTCTTTTGTTCTTTATCGGAAGAGGTTTTGTCCTCCCCCTTTTTTTCGCTCGGCTGGGTTAAACCGCTTTCGCTGAATAATTTAAGAAAGTCCACGGTGGGTGCGCGTGCTTCTTCTGGAGCCACAACTTCTTCGGAATTATCTCCGCTTTCTATCATTCCGAAAAGTTCTTCCGATGCGGCATCTATTTCCTCCGCAGGAATTCCTAATTTTTCTATCATTTCATCAACTTGTTTTATTCCAAGTTTTTTTGCACATTGGAGACAGAAACCGTCATTGAACGATTTCTCACCTTCGATGCGTGTAATGAAAAGAATTGCACGTCTTTTCTTGCATCGAACACATAATTTCAATTCCATATCAAGTTACCTTTCAAGATAAAATCTATATCGACTATATTAAAACATATAAGTTTAAATCAAAAATAAACTTTCAAATCACAATCACAGTTATTATTTTAACACTAAATTGATAAGCAAATACAAGGGATTGTATTCATAAAAATATTTGAGCATATAAGTGTCTTCAATGGAAACACCTTTTAAAAACTCAATTCCAAATTTACTTGCAAGGGCAAGGATTCCTCCAACGGCAATGCAATAAAGGGATACTCTGAAAACGCCAAGTAATACTCCTATAACAAATCCGCCGAGTTTGTTTATGGTTCTGATTATAGGCAATGCTGAAATTATTTTATCAAGGAGCGAAGTTGCGATTTTGACTATAATCCAAGAAATAATAAACACTACGAAATATGTGGCTACCTCTCCATGTTCATGGGCAAAATCGAAAGTGCTTTTAAAAATACCGTTTATAAATAATGAAAGTATAGCCGTCAAAATCAAACTGAATGCGTTTATAACTGTTTTTACAAGACCATTTTTAAATGCAGAAAAAATAGTTAAACCTACTATAAGTATTAAAATTAAATCGAGTACTATATGCATTATAAATTTTCTC
>JAZOCZ010000026.1:0-4613 GCA_045596755.1 Eubacteriales bacterium
AAAGAGGTTTTTACACCTCTCTTTTCGTTATGCAATTTTTATCCTCTTTTGGAGGATTTTTTTGTTTTTTCCGTCATTTTTTCTCCAGCAAACTAAAAAGCTGTTGCAAATGCGAATTTTTTTCGCACTTGCAACAGCCCCGTCTTTTATTATGTGCATTTTGCACTTTGAACATCTGCCCCCTCTCGACGTACGAAGGTACGCCTTCGGGGTTCAGCTGTCCAATCTGCATCTATTTTCTTCACCACGACGGACTCACCACAGTTTTACGGAAATAAAACAATCTCTTTTTTTCTCTTTTTCGCGTAATCCAAAGCAATTTTTGTTCCGCTTTTACGTGTTGTTGGAGCGGTAGACTCATCAAAGTACACAACACAAAATCTACTTTTATCTATCATTTCACGATTTCGCTCCACGTATACAGCTCTCCCCGCGTCGAGTAATTTTTCGGGATAATAAGTTTCGTCATACTCTTTCAGCAGAGACTCTTTGTAATGTTCGCTTATATATGGATATTCCGCCCGCACGTAAATTCGTTTTATGTGCGGGTATTTTTCTTTGATTTTCGTCACTAATTCGAGGCACAAACTATCAAATCGACTTTTGCTTCCAAATAAAAACACCTCCACCTTTTCATCAACAATTAACCTTTCAACAATTTCAGTCACCTTTTCTTTCAGTTCTTCGGTTTTCTTTATCGTTCTATTTCCGAAGAAACAACAGGTATTTTTTTCCATTACTCATGTCTCCTACATAATTTGCAAAAAATATTAGTATATATCCTATTCGGATATATACGTTATTTTAACACATCCGATTCGGATATACAATAACATTGTGTAAATTATAAATTGTGAGGAAGTAAACATGATTGCTGTTAACTATATTTCCATCGGAAAAAGAATAAAGGAACTTCGCGTTGCAAAAGGCTGGACACAAGCCAAGCTTGCTGAAGAATCAGGAATTGAGCCGTCCAACATTTCACATATTGAACGTGCGGCAACTAAACTCAGCTTGCCCACATTGATAAATATCGCAAACGCTCTCGGTGTTACTATCGATGAAATTGTATTTGATAGTTTGGCAAAAAGTTCTCATATATCCGTAAAAATGATTGACGAAATAATCTCAGATTGTTCTCCCGAAGAACTCAAAGCACTTGCTCAGATCATCAGAACAACAAAAAACATTTTACGAAATAATTAACGCATCTAAAATAAACCCATAATTATTCCGAGGTATTTGTATGTCAGTCAAAAGTGCATCCATAAGAATTGAAGAAGAAATGTTGAATAAAATTTCTTATATTGCAGATTACGAGGGAAGAAGCGTAAACAGTCAAGTGCTTATCCTGATAAGGCAAAGCATTAAGGATTTTGAGGAAGAAAACGGCGTTATTGATAAAAGCATTTCCCCCGCATATAACGTTAAACCTACAAGGAAATAGTTAATTATGCAATAAAACGGCACAAATCGTGCCGTTTTATCTTTTATCTGTAGCATTTGTGCGGTCTGTGCATTTTTCACATCGAAAGCCTCAGTTTGCAGGCGCCCCTCCATTTGTGGCAGGAGTTATATGCAA
Organism: Eubacteriales bacterium; assembly: GCA_045596755.1. Lineage (GTDB taxonomy): Bacteria > Bacillota > Clostridia > Oscillospirales > CAG-382 > SIG653. The sequence continues at coordinate 1,583 of JAZOCZ010000026.1, forward strand.
ATAATCAAGAAGGGCCGCTTCAAGAATCCGCGAATAATTTACGCCTTGTTGTTCCGCCGCTTCCTTCAACCATGTTGGAAGCGTTACGTTTGTCTTTATGCGACGGTTATCAAGCTCATTTCTCACAATGTCGGGAAATACCGTTACAAATGACACAAGATAGCCAGAAGCAGTTTCCTCGTCTATATGTGGATTTTTAGAAGGTAAGGGAATTTCATCCCCATCCTTTTCCATTCCGTAAAGGTGAAGCCCCAAGGCTTCAGCGGCTTCTTTCTGTGCTTCTTCGTATGAATTGCCGTAGCTTATACAACCGGGAAGGTCGGGAAAATATACGCTGTATCCCTCTCCGCTCGGTTCAAATACTGCAAGATATGATAATTTACGCATAGTGTTCTCCTTTTGTCAGCGGTTATTTCAAGCCCGCTTGCTTTAATATACTGTTGAGTGTTCCGGCAGGGATGTCGCCCGAATGATTGGGAACAGTAACTTTTCCGGGCTTTGTTGGGTGCTTTAATTGTATATGTGACCCTTTTGTGCGATTCGGAACTTCCTGCCAACCATCCCGATGCAACGTCCTTAATATTTCTTTTACTGTTTGTGGCATTCCCTCACCTCCAAATCGCACTATTATTATACGCCTTTTTTATACGTATGTCAATACCTTTGTGCGTATTTATTATACGCAAACGTAAATATTTTATACTGTTATTATGCTTCAGCGGATAACACGCTATTAATATTTAGCGGAATTTCCGCTATAATATAACATTTAGTAAAATTTACGCTATAATATATTTATTGTCTGAAAAAATTCAAAAAGCAATACATAAGGAGAAATTTATGAAAGAAACGCTGGAAAAACTATGGAATGAATATCTTTTGGAAGAATGTGCCGTAATTGATACGTACGAGGAACGAAAACTTACGCAAAGGAGTGGAGAATTACATGAAAAAGCTAATGCTTTACTTAGTAATGAACAAAAAGAAGCAGTAGAAAAATACGTTAATGCATTGTGCGAATTAGACGTTCTCTTTGCAAAAAAGGCATTTTTTAAGGGATGCGAATTTGCGGTTTCATTTATTTTAGAATCGAAGAATTTTAGAAAATAAATTTTTCTGTTACTATTGTAATGGATATTATTTTGAATCAGTTGTTTTAAAAATTACTTGTTTCACAAAACTGAATCCTCGTTTATAACCTTGATTATATAATTCAAATTATATTTCAATTATATAACACTTGTTTTTAAAAAACAGCCAATTATAAGTTGCCCTCAAAATCTGAATATTGCTTACTGATTTTACAAAATATTGCTCATTTGGATTGACACGTATTAAACGAAAAAAGTGGCTTTGTAAATGAGTTTATACATTTACAAAGCCACAAGGTTTTTATTGTTTATTTGAAGATATTGATAATTCCAAGGAAGTGTGATTTCATTTTCATGTAGTCAGCAGATTCGATTTCTACGTTGCTATCAATGTCAGCAGCTTTAAGAGCTAAAGCATCCAACTTGAACTTGCCAAGGAAATATTCTTTGATTCTGAGATAGTCCGTACCGCTTACTTCGCCGTCACCGTTCAAATCACCTTTGATAATAACTGTAACAGAATCGTATTTAACGCCATCAACTATAAGCTGTACAGTGTAACCTGTTCCGACCAAAGCATTTGAAGGAACGAGGTTGCCATTCAAATCGTAAACTGCCGCTTTTGTGTTATCAAACTGTGCGAGAACGTCTTTTGCCGTTTGTCCTGCAACTACGTTGTATAAGTCTGAACCGTCCATAACGTAAGAAGAATTACCTTTAAGAATAAGACTGTCTTCAATTGGTTCCGGGTCTGGTGTAGGTGTAGGCGTTGGTGTAGGTGTAGGTGTTGGGGTTGGAGTTGGTTTTGTGTACTTGGTAATCTTGAATTTTCTGTTTGAGTTTCCGCCTGCGCCAAAAAGATGAACCTTCGTAGTAGTACCTGCGTCAACGTCAACAAGTCTGTTTGTGTGAACAGGGCTTATGTAATAATGAACACCGTCAAAGTCACCGTAAATACGGAATCTTTGATGTGCAGCATTGCTCTTATCTGCCATTACAAGCTCGCATCCATCGCCATACCATCCCCAGAAGCAATCCAACGCTTTTCCGCTATTGCCGATTATCTGATATGACTTCGTTGAAGCGTCATATACAAAATTGAAAATCTGATTATCTGCTTTTGTAGTACCCAAAGCTTTCACAGAGCCATCACCCATATCTGTGAAGGTGTGACCAGTTGCTTCGTTTGTAATATATGCAGTGAAGTTGTTTCCAATATTCGTTGGGGGCAACCAGTTACCGCAAATGTTTTCAAATACAAGTTCGAACATCTGAGCTGCTCTTGGAATTGGATCTACAAGGTTGGGGGGATAAATATGCAAGTCAAAGGTACTTCCGTTTACGTCAAGTACGTTTGAAGCATAACACGGTTTGATCATATAATAATCTTCCGTATCTGTAGGTAAGATGTAGAAGCCCTGTGCTCTGAAGCCTGTGTCATTATAAAGGTTTACTGTTGTTCCCGTATCAAGAGCACCGTTCAATACGTCAAGCGCAAGTCCGCTTGATACAGAGATAAATTCATATGAACCGTCTGCTCTGCGTTCGAGTCTCCATTTCTGGTCGTCACCGTAAGTTGCATCGTTGAAATGCACGTCATAAGCAAAAGGGTTTGCAGTCATCAGTTTTCCCGATGCTACGTTACGAACGTAAACCGTGGAGCCTGTGCCGAAGTTAAGGTACCAGTTTCCGTAGTCAACGTTGATTTTCAAAATTTCGAAGGCACGGGGCCAGCATCCAAAACCTTCGCCTGTACTGTCACCGTAGATCTGTACGTTATTTGTATCAAGGTTTGCGTCAAGAACTTTAGTTGACGCTTTACATCTGAAATAGAAGTTGCCGTCTATAAAGTATATATAGAATTTTTGCGGGTCAAGCCCATTCATATCATATACTTGTATATTTGTTCCATCCGAATAATTGCCGCCCGCAACGTCCAT
>JAZOCZ010000027.1:0-5089 GCA_045596755.1 Eubacteriales bacterium
TAGAATGGCTATGCTCAAAGGCATGGTAACATATCTTTTCGAAGTTGGTCAGATCGAAACAACATATACACGCGCTAAGGAAGTCAGCGCATTGGCTGAAAAAATGATTACCGTTGGTAAGGCAAATGATTTGGCAGCCAAGAGAAAGGCTTTCGCATTTCTTAAAAAGGAAGCAGTGGTTTACAAACTCTTTTCCGAGATTGCTCCTTTGTACAAAGACGTAAACGGTGGTTATACTGCTGTTTATAAACTCGGTCCCCGTCGTGGTGACGGTGCAGAAATGGCAATCATTAAGCTCTTGAATGCTGATTCTATCTACAAAGTTGTAGAAGAAGACGAAAAAGCAGCAAAGAAAGCTAAAAAAGAAGAAAAGAAAGAAGACTAATCATAACTTCTTAATATCTGAAATTTTACCGCACAGTTTTCTGTGCGGTATTTTTCATAGGGTTTAATTTACTTTAATATGGCGAAAGAAAGATAAATTCGAAATTTCTTCTAATGGGATTTCGATTTGAATGATATATACAAAATTAAAAATACAAACGGAATGTTTTTATCATTATAAAGTCCCTCAAAAAATTCTTAAAAATATGTAAGATTATGGAAAATCAAACGCATATATAAGTGAATCGATTCAAGGTTATAAAAGTGTCGACGAACCAAGATGATTTTCCTTGTGCAGTATTCAACATAAGGAGGTGTAGAAATGAATGATGCTAAATTATTAAATCTGTTACATAGCAACCCGAACAAAGGAATTGAAGAGTTAATGAATCAGTATGCGGGCTTGGTCTATGCCGTAGTTAAAAATACTTTGGCTGATTTTGTTTGTATGTCCTCTGATATTGAGGATTGCATAGCCGACACTTTCAGCGAGTTTTTTTTGGAATTATCAAAATATGAACCTAAAGAATCAAGCATAAAAACATATCTTTGCCGCGTTGCGAAAAATAACGCTATCGACCTTTGCAGAAAACGCGAAAGACAAAGAAGTGACGTTTCTGTGGATGATGAAGAATTAACGGTTCAATTGTCGGACGGATTCAGTGTGGAGGAAAACGTTTTAAAAGTCGAATTAAGCAAAGAGGTTTTTAATGCTATAAATGCTTTGGGTGAACCTGATTCAAGTATCATTTTCAGAAAATATTATTACGGCGAACCATCCAAGGAAATTGCCGAAAGACTGAATATGACAGTTTCAAACGTAGATACAAGAGCATTTCGAGCTTTGAATAAATTGCGTAAAACGTTAGGAGGGAAATACGGTGAATAATAATGATTTTAAAAGAAAAGTCAACATAAAGAAAACAATCGAAGAAGCAACTCCCGAGCAGATAGAAGAATTTATAGAAAATAATAAAAAATCAGGCATTTCCGAAGAAATGTTGAAAAATGTAAAATTAAAAGTGTATGAAAAAACGGGGATTCCTTCCCAAATGAAGAAAAATTTCAACTTCAAGCTGTGGATTCCTGCCGTAGCGTGCCTGTGCATCGCAGTTGCAGTGTCTCTATGTGTTAAATATTTGGATTTTGAAAATAACCGCGGTGTCATAACAAGTGGAGAAAACTTACAATCTGAAATCACACCAAATATTAGCGAAGGAAATTCCAAAGATGTATCTGTCGAAGAATTAACTTCATCTGAAACTGCTTCTATGGTGGAAACGTCAACATCCGATCACGCTTCGGAAGATGTTAATACTTCCTCTGAAAATTTACCGTTTTATCCACCCGAAGGAGCAAAAATTGTTTACGGTGAAAATACCGTTTCAAGAGATGTAGAAGGTGAGTATTTTTCAGGATTTATAAATTTTTCGTCCAATATGTTTGAAGACACAAATAATACTGGGTTGAATTGCAGTTCAAATGATATAGAAAACTATTACTACGTTTGTATTGATGTAAGAAATTCTAATTTATTTTTTTTAGAAAGCGATGAAGAATTATGTAAAAAGCTCGAAAATGGACTTCATGAATTGGGAATAAAGGTTGAGAAAATTGATGGAGAGGCAATATATGTGGCATATGTCACTAAAAGACAAATCAATGCATTAGAAAAAGCAATCAATGAAGACGGATTCTTCGAAGGAATCGGAATAGGATTATACTGCGTAGCGGAAAACTTTGTTGATGAATGGATGGAGGAAGAAGCGAAAAATAATTAGTTCTACAATATCAAAGTATGAATAAGAATTTGAAATATAAAATGTAAAGAGGTGGGTCCGATGTTTATTCTATAAAAAAATATTCTTTTAAAAAACCTAATTAAAATACTAAAAAATAGTAAACAATTATGAAAAATTTAATTTCAAAAATTCTCGTATGTCTTATTCTTTCTTCGCTTATTTTATCTTCTTGCGGTGCGAACGAAGATAAAGTTGGATTTAAAGAAACTGTTTCAGCGGAACAAGTTTTGAAACAATCAGATGCCAAAGAAACTGTTTCAGCGGAACGAGTTTTGCAACAATCGGATGCCAAAGAAACCGTTTCGGAGGAACATGTTTTGAAACATGCAGAAGTGAAAGAAATAGCTATAAAAGAATCGCTTGAAAATAATTTAGCTGAATCTTCTACAGAAAGCATTGATAATGAAGAAAGCGAGGAATTAGCCTTTTATCCACCCGACGGGGCAGAAATTTTTTATGGCGAAAGAACACTACTTCATACTGTTTTGCCCGCCTGTTTGTTTGTTGGATTTTCAAAAGATTTGCCTGAGTTAGTTGAAAATACGGACAATAAGAAGGCATATTATTACGTTTGTTTTGATATTCGAATTTCTGGGTATTGCGGTGAAGTACCGGTGGCAAAAGCACTTGAGAAATACGGGATAAAGATTGAAAAAGTTTCCCCAGGTGTATATGTGGCATACGTAACAAGTGAGCAAATTATATCTCTCGAAAAAGGATTCAACGAAGACGAAGATATTAATGAAAGATCGATCAGTGTGTACTGGGTAGCGGAAAACTTCGTGGAAGAATTTACCGAGCTACTTAGACAAGAATTTCCCGAGGAATGGAATATAGCTGGATGAATTCGATTGAAAATTAGTTTTAAGACAACGCCCTGCGGAGAAATCCGTGGGGCGTTTTTGTGAGAAAAGACATTTGAAAGAAGTTGATTTTTATATTTTCTTGTAAAATGCAGATTTTTTATAAAAAATAATATAAAAGTGTAAGATTTTGGGATTTTAAATGAAATATATAGTGAAAGGCAAATAAAAAGCCTGAATATTAAATCACAAGGTGCAAAGGAGGCACATTATGAAAAATTTGATTTTTAAAAATCTCGTATGTCTTATTCTTTCTTCACTTTTATTAACTTCCTGCGGTGCGAACGAAGATAAAGTTGGATTCAAAGAAACTGTTTCAGCGGAACAAATTTTGAAACAATCAGATGAAAAAGAAACAGTTTCGGTGGAACATGTTTTGCAACAGGCGGATGAAAAAGAAATTGTTTTGAAAGAGTTATCTGAAAATAATTTAGTTGAATCTTCTACGATAATCATTGATAGTGAAGAAAACGAGGAATTATCCTTTTATCCACCTGAAGGAGCAGAAATTGTATATGGCAATAAAAATTCGGTTTCTCATTATATTAATGCGTGTTATTTCAGGGGATTTTCAAATTGTATGATCGATTTTTTCGGAAACGAAAATAATGAAGTGTATTATTATGTTTGTTTTGATACTCGAAATTCTAAGCCTGGAAGCAGTGAAGTGCCAGTAGAAAAAGCACTTGAAAAATACGGAATAAAAGTGGAAGAAGTTACTCCTGCTATATATGTGGCATACGTCACTGGGAGACAAATTATATCTCTCGAAAAAGGATTCAATGAAGACGAAGAACTCAAATATCGTTTTCTAAGGCTGTATTGCGTAACGGAAAACTTCGTAGAAGAATGGACAACTGAGGAATATAGATGGATGAATTCGAGTGAAAATTAGTTTTAAGACAACGCCCTGCGGAGAAATCCGCGGGGCGTTTTGGCGAGAAAAGGTATTTATGATAGGTTAATTTTTTTATTTTCTTGTACGCTATTGATTTTTTTAATAAAAAAAGTAATATAAAAGTGTAAGATTTTACGAGTTTTATTGAATTATATAATGAATCGATTCAAGGGGATGTAAAAATGGATGATACTACGTTGTTGGAATTGTTGAAAACCAATCCCAACGTGGGAATGGAACAATTGATAAATCAGTATTCTGCTCTTATTTACACCGTTATTAAAAATAAAATTTGTGACGTTTGCATATCTTCCGAGGTGGAAGAATGTGTAGCGGACGTATTCAGTGAATTTTACATAGGTCTTTCAAATTATAATTCCGAAAAGTCAAGCATTAAAGCGTATTTGTGTGCGATTGCTAACCATAAATCTGTCGATATTTACAAATCAAGGCGAAAACAAATAGATAACGTTTCTCTCGATGACGATGAAACGCGGTTTCAACTTGGAGATGGTGAAAACGTTGAAAAAGACCTTTTGGAAAACGAACAGAGACGAAATATTTTGAAAGCCGTAAAGTCTTTAGGTGAGCCTGATTCAAGCATAGTTTTCTTGAAATTTTATTTTGGAGAATCATCTAAAGAAATAGGCAGGCGGTTAGGGTTGAGTGTTTCCAACGTTGATACACGAACTCACAGAGCATTGAAAAAATTAAAAGAGATGTTAGGGGTGTGAAAGGAATGAAAAAAAGAATTGAGGATGCACTTTATCAGTCTTCCGAAGAAGAACTTGATGTGTTCCTTGAAGAAATTGAGACAGAAAAAGAACTTGACAGAAAAACATTATTAAATGTTAAAAAACGGGTTGAAAAAAAGACTGGTATTTTGCTTGTCCGAAGAAAACCTTGTTTTAAATTATGGCTTCCCGCGGCAGCTTGTCTGTGCCTTGCGGTCGCAGTGTCTCTATGCGTTAAATATTTGGACTTTGAAAATACCCCCGGTGTCATAACAAGCGGAGAAATCTCACATTCTGAAATTACGTCAAACGTCAGCGGAGAAAATTCCGATGATCTATCTGCGGAAGAATTAACTTCATCATATACTGATTTATCGGATGAACCGACTTCATCAAAACCCATATATG
>JAZOCZ010000028.1:0-13671 GCA_045596755.1 Eubacteriales bacterium
CGGATGACGGACATACTCCACGGAAACTACCTGCAAAATCGCAGCAACCTCCCGCTTCATCGCACATCAAGCTCGGCTATTTTACCATATAAATACTATATTGTCAATATATTTCGCCATCTTCAATTGTAAATTATTTGTAACTGAATTTTCGACGTTTTATTGCTGTTTACAACTATTGACAAAAGGCATAAGCTGTGATAAAATCGGGATAATGAATACCAAATTTATTCCATATTTGTCGTTTATATATATTATATTATTAGAAAGGAAGAAAAAATGAAAATCAAAGGAAAAATCGCGGGCACGCTCATAGCGATTTTGATAATTGCCGCATCATACTATTTTATTTTACCCCCAATCAATATACACAGCAGTGAATTCTGGTCGTTCTTAGCCTTTTCCGCAGTGCTACTCGCGCTACCATTTGGATTGACGAAAAACGGCTTTAAATATTTAGGCGCAAAAATAAATGCCGCACCTGCGAGAAATCGTAGCAAAGTCTTTTTCAAAGAGTTAAGGGTTATTCCAGCTATCGCAATTCTCTTGCCATTAGTTGTAATGGCTTTAGGAGAAGTTTTTTCCTCAACGTTCTTCAACGCAAAATCATATGCAAGCGTTATAACAGTGACAAATGCAGTATTCGAGGAAGATATGCCCGAATGCGAGACGGTAACAAATATAGCTCTTATGGACTCAAATTCTGCCGCAATAATTGGTAATCGTACGTTAGGATCACTTTCCGAAGTTGTTTCCCAATATGAGATAAGCGGAACTTATACCCAGATAAATTACCAAAACACTCCTAAAAAGGTTGCAAATTTAGAGTACGCCGATTTCTTCAAATGGTATAATAACAAATCAAAGGGCATACCAGGGTACGTTATGGTTGACCCCGTAAACAACAGTGCTGAATACATTAAATCAGAACAACCCATAAAATATGCTGAAAGCGGTTATTTAGGAGACTATCTCACAAGAAAATTAAGATTCTCTTACCCCACAAAAATATTTGACACGCCCAAATTCGAAGTTGACGATAATGGCGCGCCTAAATACATAGTTCCCTGTATGACGGCTAAAGTTATGCTTTTTGGTGCAATGGACGTTTGCGGTGCTATAATTTTTGACCCATGCACAGGTGAATCCCAATATTACGACGTTAAAGACATACCATCCTGGGTTGATATCGTATATGACGGATATCTCGCCACAGAAAAATACAACTGGCAAGGAACTCTTTCGGGTGGATACTGGAACAGCGTTATAGGAAACGTTGATTGCAAGGTCGCAACAGATGATTTCGGATATATAGTCATTGATGATGACGTTTGGTATTTCACAGGTGTCACTTCCATAACAAGTGACGAAAGCAACATTGGTTTTATACTCACAAACGCAAGAACAGCAGAATACAAATATTATCCTGTAGTCGGTGCTGAAGAATACTCTGCAATGCACGCCGCCGAAGGCGAAGTTCAGGAAAAAGGATACGTCGCCTCCTTCCCTTCGCTCATCAACGTGTCGGGAGAAGCTACGTATATTATGGTACTGAAGGATTCGGGAGGACTTGTAAAGCTTTATGCTCTTGTCAACGTAGAAAATTACAGTATCGTCACAACGGGAACAACACAAACGGAAGCCCTCACTTCCTACCGAAAGCTTCTTGCAGAAAACGGAATATTAACAGACGGAGAATTGTCCGAAGGTGCTCCTTCGGCGGAAATCACAGTAAAAGATATACGCATTGTTCTTTTGAATAATGAATCCGTAGCATACATCACTGCGCAATCAGGCGAAGTATACAAAAAAAGCATTTTGGCAGACGAAAGCCTTATGCTCATATCCGAAGGTGATATTATAACTGTTTATTATTCAGAAACGCAGATAGACGGGATAAGGGAGCTTATCTCCTGGGAGAAAAAATGATAACAAAATTTCCTTTTTGGAAGAATTTAACAGAGGAAGAAAAAGCATACACAGCAAAATGTTGTGTGACAAAGGATTATCCTAAAGGCTCCTATATTCACAGCGGACGCGAGGATTGCCTTGGGCCATCTATAATAATTAAAGGCGAAGCAAGAGTATGCCTTTTATCAGAGGAAGGACGCGAGATAACGTTATACAGGCTTTATCCTGGGGATTGCAGTATTTTGTCTGCCTCCTGCATTATGGACAAGATAACCTTTGATACGCATATTATAGCGCAAACGGATTGCACCTTACTCACAATCCTGCCAGGTGCATTCAAGAAGCTGAGTGAAAACAATCTTCACGCAAGATGTTTCGTTTACGAGCTTGCAACAGAACGGTTCTCATCGGTTGTATGGACTATGCAGAACATTATATTTAAAGGGTTCGATCGAAGGCTCGCAGGATTTTTGGTTGAAGAATACGACAGAACAGGGAAATCAGAAATCAAGCTTACTCATGAAGCTATAGCAAACTATATCAGTTCTGCCCGCGAAGTTGTCGCGAGAATGGTAAAACGTTTTGCAGAAGAAGGACTCATTGAACAAAAACGTGGTTCTATAAAAATTATCGACATAGACGCACTACGAGATTTAGCTTAAATTTTTTCTCTTCTTTTCTTCTTTAGAAAGAAGAAAAGAAGCAAAAGAAGAAACTAATCATTTTACCATTTTTGTTTCCGACGTTCCACCTCAGAGTTTCAGGAAGCAGTAATCAAAACAAGAACCCAATAATTCAAAATCAAATTTAATCCGATAAAAAACGAATGCTATCCGCGAGCGGATAGCATTCGTTTTTTATAAATGTTTCGGTATTAGTAATTTTCAGCGTGAATTTCGAAGTAGCTCTGAGGATGTGCACAAGTGGCGCAAATTTCAGGAGCGTTTGTTCCAACAACGATATGACCGCAGTTACGGCATTCCCAAACTTTAACCTCGCTCTTTGCAAATACTTCTGCAAGCTCAACGTTTTTGAGAAGTGCGCGGTAACGTTCTTCATGATGTTTTTCAACAGCAGCAACGAGTCTGAATTTTTCTGCCAATTCATGGAATCCTTCTTCTTCTGCAGTTTTTGCAAAACCGTCGTACATATCTGTCCACTCGTAGTTTTCACCTTCTGCAGCAGCTGCAAGGTTTTCAGATGTGTTTCCAATTCCTTTGAGTTCCTTGAACCACATCTTTGCATGGTCTTTTTCGTTGTCAGCAGTTTTGAGGAAGAGAGAAGCTATCTGCTCATATCCTTCTTTTTTTGCTACTGATGCAAAATAAGTGTATTTGTTTCTTGCTTGAGATTCGCCTGCAAATGCAGCTTCAAGATTTTTTTCTGTCTGAGTTCCCGCATATTTGCTTTTCTTTTCAATTATCTCGATTTCTTCAAGATCAGAACCTGTTGCGCCGCAAACAGGGCAAACAGCTTCCGCTCCGAGGGGAACTTCGAATTCAACATCGCATAACAAGCATTTGTACTTCATAATTTTGTCTCCTTAAAAATGATTTATTTTTGTTTTTTCATTACATATATATTTTACCAATTAAGATAAAATTATACTGTGACACAGTCACATTATAACAAATTTTTTTGATTTTTCAAGAGTTTTTATTTTATTTTTTCGATTCCCTTCAAAATTTCCGCTTCTGAAACGTTACCCTCTGTTGCATATTTGACAACTCCATCTTTCACAAAAACTAAAGTTGGCAATGTTGATGCCTTGAGAGCGGCAGCAAGGAACGCTTCTTCATCTGAATCTATTTTATAAAAATCAATAGAATTATATTCCTCCGACAGCTTCTCAATCACAGGAAGCATTTTATGGCAGGGTTTACACCAATCGGCATAAAATTCCAAAACGACAGAGGAGTTTTCTTTTCCCACAACTCTTGCAAAATCTTTTTCTGTAAGATTCAATACAGCCATAATAATAACCCTGTTTTAATTTGAAAATCTTTTGAAAATCCAATGTTCTATTTTAAACTTATAATTAGTCCAAAAGTTTAGTTTCTTCTTTTGCTTCTTTTCTTCTTTCGCTTCTTTTCTTCTTTTCAAAGAAGAAAAGAAGTTAAATATATCCGTACTTTTTACGCTTGGCGAATATAAAGATAGAGGATACCAGAACAGCCATTGCGTCAGAAGCTACCACGGACCACCATATACCATCAGTTCCCCATATCATAGGCAGTATCAGCACCGCACCCACTTGGAATACAACCGTCCTGAGAAACGATATGACAGCAGATGTCAAACCGTCGTTAAGCGCAGTAAAGAACCCTGATGAGAAAATAGAAAATCCCGCTAAAAGAAATACAAGAGAATATACGTTGAACGCATTGCAAGTCAACTCTAAAAGCTCTGCATCATACCCTACGAATAATTTTGAAAGAGGTGCAGAAAAAGCATAGCAAGATGAAACCATAACAATAGCTCCAACGCTTATTATGCAAAGGCTCTTTTTGAAAAGCCCCTTAAGTTCTTTCTTATTTCCCGACCCGAAATTAAATCCTACAACAGGAGCTATACCTACTGAATATCCTATAAAGGCGGAAAGGAAAATAAATCCGACATACATAAGTACACCATATGCGGAAACACCATCCTCACCTGCGTATTTAAGAAGTTGAACGTTGTATAACATACCAACCAATGACATTGATACGTTACTCAAAAGCTCGGAAGAGCCATTGGTGCAAGTCTTTAGTAATGCCTTGCCGTCAAAATTGGTTTTTCTGAGTCTGAGTAAGCTCGAATTAGGACGGGCAAAATAAAAAAGCGGAACAATTCCACCAACCGCCTGGCTTATAGCAGTTGCAACCGCTGCGCCAATAAGTCCACCCTCGAGCACTCCAACGAGCAAAGCGTCCAATACCATGTTCGTCACTCCAGAGGCAACAGTTACAAAAAGTCCAAGCTTTGGCTTTTCCGCAGTTACGAAAAGACTCTGAAATTCCATCTGAAGCATAAAAGCGGGAAGCGCTGCCAGAATTATACGTCCATAAATCACACAATTTTCAAGAAGCTCACCTTCAGCCCCAAGAAGCTTTGCTATTGGTCTGATGAAAGCAACGCCAAGAATTGCTACAATTATTCCCACAGCAATAGAAACGTATAAAACCAAGGAAAAAATCTTGTTCGCCTTCTCCTTGTCGCCCTCGCCCATAGTCTTTGCAACGAGTGCACTTCCGCCCGTTCCAAACATAAACCCGAGAGCTCCAAGCATCATAAGGAAGGGCATTATAAAATTAACTGCGGCGAAAGGAACTTCTCCTGCAAAATTAGATACGAAAAATCCATCCACAACACCGTATATAGATGAGAAAATCATCATACAGATAGATGGCAGGGTAAACCTTAAAAGTTTACCGTAAGTAAAATGCTCCGATAAGCCGATTTTCATATATTCTCCAGATTATTCTTCGTTTTTTGTTCTTTTCAAAAGGTCGTAGAATTCACGAATTGCTCCATCGCCACCTTTTTTTGTGGAAACAAAATGAGAAACCGCTTTAACCTCGTCTACCGCATCAGAAGGACAAACTGCAATACCGCATTTTTTCATGCATTCAAGGTCTATAATGTCATCTCCCGCATATGCAACGTTTTCAAAAGTATATTCTTCTCCCGTTTCAGCAGACAGCTTTGAAAGAAGTTCTTCAAGCTTTTCTATCTTGTTAGATACACCTTGATAAATATGTTCAATTCTAAGCTCTTTACAACGCATCTCAACAATTTTCGACTTTCTTCCAGTTATAACCGCAGGAACAACACCGAAATTTTTGAAACAATATATTGCGTGACCGTCTTTAACGTTGAAGGCTTTCATAAGCTCACCGTCAGCGCCCATATACACTTTACCGTCAGTAAGCGTTCCGTCAACGTCCATAACCATAAGCTTTATCTTATCGATAGCTTCTTTATTTATTCTCATATTCTTTTATCTTCCTTTCTGTATATCTGAACAATGCTTCTTCAGCATCAATTCCAGAATTGTCGCATCTTGAAGTCAGCTTAAAAAGAAGCTCGCCTGCTTCTTCTTCAGTGAGAGGCATATCATCAAAAACGTTGCCTATACGCTTTCTTATCTTCTTGCAGACCTTTTCGCTTCTCATAAGAGCAGGAAGCGAGGAAGAAATACTTGACAGCTCATCAGAAAGAGTTTTGTTTTCTTTTTCTTCCTTCTTAATATTTTCCCAATTTTCAAGGACCTTATCCGTTGTATCCGCATCAACCTCTGCAAATATATGAGGATGTCTTCTTATAAGCTTCTTGCAAATATCAGTCATTACGGAATAAACGTCGTATTCTCCGTCTTCCTTCCCCATAATCGAATGGAAAACAACCTGAAGCATAAGGTCTCCCAATTCTTCTTTCATTATTTTGGGATCGTTTCTATCTATGCCTTCAACAACCTCGTATGCTTCTTCAATAAGATTTTTTCTTATTGACGTATGCGTTTGTTCTTTATCCCAAGGACAAAGCTCGCGAAGAATCTCAACCGTTTTCACAAAATCCTCAAAGCTGAATTCCTCCAAGGAATTAAGTCTTTTTATATCGTCTTTATATTTTTCCATTTTTCAACTCTCCTTTTCAGAATATTTTACCCTATATCTTATATAATGTCAAGAAAATAAAGCTGTTTTTTTCAAAAATCCTTGAAATATATTTATTATCGTGATAAAATAAAAGAAATCCAACTATTATATTATTGGAGGCAAAATGAAATTCACGAAAATGCAGTCCTTCGGGAATGATTACGTATATATAGAGCTGTTGACTCAGAATATGAATGACCCTTCAAGATGGGCAAGGTTTTTATCAAAACAGCATTTCGGCGTTGGAAGCGATGGGATGATTCTCGTTTGCCCGTCTGAAAAAGCAGATTTCAGAATGAGAGTATTTAACCCTGACGGAAGCGAAGCAGAAATATGCGGAAACGCCATAAGAAGCGTTGGTAAATTAGTTTACGCAAAAGGCTTTGCAAACAAAACGGAAATACTTATTGAAACCTTAGGCGGAACGAAGGAAATAACCCTTCACGTTAAAAACGGTGAAGTTGAAAACATAACGGCGCGTTGGGGATCACCTATTCTTGATTACAAGAAAATTCCCCTTGCTGAAAACGACGTTGTCGAACATCCGTTGGAAGCGCACGGAAGAATATTCCGTATGACGTCCGTTTCCATGGGAAACCCACATTCCGCAACCTTTGCAGACGACGTTGAAACGTTGAATCTTAAAAAATATGGTTCATCAATAGAATGCAACCCCTTTTTTCCGCAAAAGGCAAATATTGAATTTGTAAAGGTTTTAGACAGACAAAACCTTTTCCTCAGGACCTGGGAAAGAAACTGCGGTGAAACTTTAGCCTGCGGAACAGGGTGTTGCGTTTCCACAGTTGCAGGTGTGCTTACAGACAGATGCGACAGAGAAGTAAACGTTCATCAGCTTGGAGGCATTACAAAAATAAAATGGGATGAAAAAGAAGATTGTCTTTATATGACAGCTCCATCAGAAATCGTTTTCGACGGAATCGTACCTGACGGTGCTATAGAAAAATTTGAAAAATTATACGCGGATAAAGGAGAAAGGTAATGGAGCTTTGCCGTCTTTTGAAATCAATAAATGCGGAATGTCAATCGAAAAAGGAAATAACAAAGCTTTGCAACAATTCAAAGCTTGCAGATGAAAATTCGATTTTCGTTTGCATAAAGGGTTTTTCCGCAGACGGACATAAATATGCCCCGTCCGCTTATGAAAAAGGGTGCAGAGTATTCGTGGCATCGGATAAGCTTTCTCTGCCCGAAGATGCCGTGGTCTTTTATTGCGAAGACACGAGAAAAGCCATGGCGCTCCTTGCTTCTGAAATAAACGGAAATCCTGCAAAAAAATTGACGCTTATCGGAATAACAGGAACGAAGGGAAAAACGAGCATAAGCTACACTTTAAAAAGCATCCTTGAAAAGCAGGGCAAAAAAGTCGGGTTGATGGGAACTGTTGGTATTCTTTACGGAGATACTTTGATAGAATCCCCAAATTCAACCCCCGAATCTACTGTTATCCACGAATACCTTAAAAAGATGCTCGATTGCGGAATTGATACGGTTATTATGGAAGCAACCTCGCAAGGCTTCAAGCTCCACAGAACATACGGTATAACCTTCGACGTTGGAATTTACACAAATCTTTCTCCCGACCATATAGGGCCAAACGAGCATGAAAGCTTTGAGGAATACAAAGAATGTAAAAAAATGCTCTTTTCTCAATCAAAGGTGATTTTCGCCAACGGTGATTGTGAACACCTTTCCTACATGAAAGAAAATTGCTCTGTTCCCGTATATACCTTTGGTTTCGGAGACACGGATAACAAAGCAGAAAACGAAACATATTCAAAGGACGAAAAAGGGCTTTTCACCGCTTTTACTTGCGGAAGCCAAGAATACAAAACGTACATCCCCGGCAAATTCTCCATTTACAACGCCCTTGCCGCCATTGTTACAGCAAGGCATTTGGGAATTTCCGAGGATGCAATAAAATCGGGATTGGAAGCTACTCTTGTTGAAGGTAGAATGGAATCAATTCCACTTCCCACAGGAGCAGTTGCAATTATAGACTACGCCCACAACGAGCTTAGCACAGAAAACCTTTTTGAAGCCTTGAAGCTTTACAAGCCATCAAGAATAATAACCGTTTTTGGTTGCGGTGGAAACCGCTCAAAACTGAGAAGGTACGGAATGGGTGAAATAATAGCAAAAAATTCGCAGCTTTCCATTGTTACTTCAGACAATCCCAGAGATGAATCTCTTGACGATATTATAGCTGATATTTACGGTGGTATAAACAAAACCGAAGGTAAATCAATAATCATAAAAGACAGAAAAGAAGCTATAGAATATGCGGTTAAAAATTCAAAAGCTGGGGATTATATTCTTGTAATAGGAAAAGGTCATCAGCATTACGAGGAAATAAAGGGAGTTCATTACCCATTTTTTGAAGCAGAGATTATAAAAAACGCTATTTCTCAAAAGTAGCTTCAAGATAATTTATAGTAAAGCCTTTTGCAGAAAAGTTTTTCTCGTATTCAGTTTCAATGTTGTCAGCCATCATAGGGCTATTATGCAAATCGAAGCATACGTTTTCCAGCTTAAAGCCTGCTTCTTCAAACTGTTCAAGGGAAAAATCAAACAACGGACGGTTGTCCGTCTTGAAATAAATTCTTCCTTCGGGCTTTAAAATCTTTTTGTATTTTTCAAGGAACGGTGTTGCGGTAAGTCTCCGCTTCGCCGTTCTTGCTTTTGGCCAAGGATCAGAAAAATTCAGATAAAGTACGTCAACTGAATTTTCGGGAAGCAACGTGTCAACAATAGTTGCATCGCAACGGTAAAACCTAACGTTTTCACAATTCAAATTGCTACATTTTTCCATAGCCATAAGCATAACGTCGGGGGCAAGCTCCAAAGCAAGCAATCTGTCGCTGGGAAACTTTTTCGAAAGTCCGGAAATAAATGCTCCTTTTCCGCATCCTATTTCAAGACGCAATGGAGCTTTGCGAATCTCATCTTTGTAAGAGCCTTCAATATCTATAACGTATCCCTCGCCCGTTCGGCGCATTACCTCGGGGAGAGTACATTTTTCATCAGCATTTACCAAAGCAAGATATTCATTTACCGTATTCATTCTTTCTTGTCTGTGTTTTTTAGGTCTTGGGCGCATACAATTCCTCTTTCAATCATAAAAATCTTTTGAATAAAAAAACAAAATCTGCAAAAAATAGCTATCAAGGAGAGGAGATGAAATAATGATAGACCGAATATCCTTGATATTAACAATTATCGGCGCATTAAATTGGGGCAGCATCGGACTTTTTCAATTCGATTTAGTTGCTTGGCTCTTTGGAGGACAGGATGCAACATGGAGCAGAATCGTCTACACGTTGGTAGGTCTCTGCGGTCTTTGGTGCATTTCCCTTCTTTTCAGAAAAAGAGAAGTTATCGAAGAAGAAACCAGATAAATTCACGCGCGATAATCAATATTCTTAATAAGGCTGTAAAAACGAGTTTTTTACAGCCTTTTACATTCCCCGTTTGCATATTATACTATCCATTTTTCTTTTTGTCAATTAAATCTCATAAAATAAATTATTAAAGCTGTTTTCTTTTTACCCTTGAAAAAGAATCGACCTTATGGTATACTTTATTAAATGAAATTCTATCTCCCGAAAGGAGAAAAAAATGAGCATACTTACGGTTAACAATATTTGTCTTTCATACGGAGTTTCAGACGTTCTGAAAAACATATCCTTTTCTGTTAACGAAGGTGAAAAGGTTGGTATAATCGGGGCAAACGGTGCGGGGAAAACCTCGCTTCTTAATATAATAAGCGGAACAGCTCAAAGTAATTCGGGAACTGTAAACATAAGAAAAGGAACGAAAATCGGTTTTTTACGTCAGCACGTAAACGATTATTATGAAAACTGTACCGTTCTCGACGTAATTTCGTCAACCTTACGAGAAGAATACAAAACGAAAGCAGAAGGTGTTTTGAAGAGTCTTGGAATCCCTACGGAGCTTCATCATCTCCCGCTTGACACTCTTTCTGGTGGGCAAAAAACACGAGTTGCACTTGCTTCCGTCATGATGGGTGATTTTGATATAATCATACTTGACGAACCTACAAACCACCTTGACGTAGAAAGCCTTACGTCTCTCGAAAACATGGTCAGACTTTCGAAAAAGACCTTTCTTATAGTCAGCCACGACAGATATTTTCTTGACAGAACAACGACCCACACTCTCGAAATTGAAAACTGCGAATGTGCAATGTATTCGGGAGGCTACAGCGTTTTTTCAGAGAAGAAGCGGAAGTTAAGAGAGGATGCATTAAAGCATTATAATCTGCAACAAAAGGAAATTGCAAGAATAGAAGCTTTTATTGCTAATCAACGGAAATGGAACAGAGAAAGAAATATCATTGCTGCAGAAAGCCGTATTAAAGCTCTCGACAGAATGGAAAAGCTTTCAAAGCCTAAAAACGCCCCGAAATCTATTTCATTTGGATTCAACGCCAAAGAAGGCGGGGAAGATGTATTGAGCGTAAGAGAACTTTCAAAAGGTTATAACGGAAATGAGCTTTTTAAGGTATCATTCGAACTAAAAAAAGGTCAACGTCTTTTCATTTTAGGCTCAAACGGTTGCGGAAAATCAACGCTTTTGAAGATTCTCACAGGGCGTGAAATACAAAACAGCGGAACTTTTGAATATGGATATAATCAAGAAATAGGGTATTATGACCAGGAAATGCAAAATCTTGACGAGGAAAACACAGTTCTCGAAGAGGTTTATGAAATTTGCGGAGATATGGGCATAACAAAAACCCGTTCTCTCCTGGCATCCTTCAACTTTTTAGGCGATGACGTTTTTAAGCCAATCTCTGCTCTTAGCGGTGGTGAACGTGCAAGACTTTCAATCTGTAAAATGGTGTTAGCTGAGAAAAGCCTTATTATACTTGACGAGCCTACAAACCATTTAGATATCCCATCAAGAGAAATTCTGGAAACCGCTCTTTCCGAATATAGCGGAACCGTCCTTTGTGTTTCACACGACAGATATTTTATAAAATCTCTTGCAACTCATATTTTAGAGATAAACAAAAACGCTTACGAAACTTCCTTTCATTATTTCGCAGAGAATTATGAAAGATATCTGAACCTTCGCCAATCCTTCTTCAAGGAAGAATTTGCTCAAGTGAAGGAAAAACCCGCAAACAGCGCATACGAAAACGCAAAGAAGCAACGCAATCAGAAGCAGAGAGATGAAAAACGCTTCAAGCTTTTGGAGAAGCTTATTCCCGAAACGGAAGAAAAAATTAAATTTCTTGAAGAAAAAATATCCACCGAATATGCAACGGATTACGTTAAATTAGAAGAAGCTACCACTGAAAAAGATTCCTTGGAAGAAAGTCTTTTAGAGCTTTTGGAGGAATATTATTCACTTGCCGAATCTCTTGGAGATTTTTAACTCAGGGTCTTTTTAAAAAAAGACCCCGAGACCCCAAAAACTCCAAATGCTTTCGCCCTTAATTTTTCAGAACATAACGCAAGGACAAGTTTTTTAAAGAAACATAACCCCACGGCTATGATATAAAATAGCCGTGGGGTTTGCTTTATAAATTATTGCGTTGATTTCTCCCCCAATCTCGAATAACAATCGAAAGTTTTTGGGGTTTGGGGACTTTTTTCAAAAAGTCCCCAAAAATATATTATTGTATGGGTTCAAAATCTGCCGCACCATGCTTGCAAAGAGGACAAATGAAATCTTCGGGAAGCTCTTCACCCTCGTAAACGTATCCGCAAACTTTGCAAACGTACCCTTTTTTGCCTTCAAGTTGTGGCTTTGGCTTAACGTTATTCTGATAATAAGTGTAGCTCATTGTTTCCTTATCGGAAATAACTCTTGCTTCCGTAACGTTACATATAAACATACCGTGGGTTTCGAGGTCAACGTACTGTTCCACCTCAAGCGACATAAATGCATTTATATATCGAGGAAGGAAAATAAGTCCGTTATCAGAACGAAGTGGTTCACATTCCGCAAACTTATCAACGTTTCTTCCGCTCACAAATCCGAATTTTTCAAAAACAGAGAAAGGAGCGTCAGTTGTCAGACAGTTGATGTTCATTTTTCCCGTTTGCTTTATTATATGGTGAGAATAGTTTTCCTTGTTTATGGTAACGGCAATTCTGTTAGGAGTATTCGTGACTTGCGTTACCGTATTGACGATAAGTCCATTATCCTTTTTTCCGTCGTTGGAGGTTACAACGTATAATCCGTATCCAATGTTGAAAAGTGCGGTCATATCGTTTTTATTTGCGGTGTCACTATCCTGCGCAAGATAATCCTTGCAAAGCTCCTTTGCAAGATTTTCAAGCTGTGATTCGCTTTCAGCGTTGAGAGCGGACATTATTTTAACGGAAGTTTCAGTATAAGTGAGATTTTTGCATTTTTCAAGCATGTTTTTCATCACTTTCATTGCTTGAGGAGCCCAGCTTCCGTTTTCTATAAAGGCAACTGTTCTGTTGGAGAAATTACGCTCTGTAAGATGCTCTATAAATTCACGCATGAACGGGAAAATTTCCGCATTGTAGGTTGTAGTTGCAAAAACTATCTTGCTGTATCTGAAAGCATCTTCTACCGCTTCTGCCATATCACATCTTGCCAAATCGTTCACAACAACCTTGGGGCATCCGTTGGATTTCAATTTTTCTGCAAGCTTAAGAACTGCCTTTTTCGTGTTTCCGTAAACAGAGGTGTAGGCAATGACTATTCCTTCTTCTTCTGGCTGATAGCTTGACCAAGTCTTGTAAAGATCAATGTAATATCCTAAATTTTCTGTCAACACAGGACCGTGTAGAGGACAAATTTTTTCAATTTCCAATCCAGACGCTTTTTCAAGAAGTTTCTGTACTTGCGCACCGTATTTTCCAACGATTCCAATATAATATCTTCTCGCCTCGCAAGCCCAATCCTCATCGGCATCAAGAGCACCGAATTTTCCGAATCCGTCAGCAGAAAACAGAATTTTATCAAGACTATCGTAGGTAACTATAACCTCTGGCCAATGAACCATAGGCGCAGTTACGAATGTAAGGGTATGTTTGCCCAAGGATAACGTATCCCCTTCTCCGACAACCATGCCGTTTTCAAGAAAGTCAACCCC
>JAZOCZ010000029.1:0-4372 GCA_045596755.1 Eubacteriales bacterium
TTCACAGCATCGCAGAGACCTCGTACACCATGTGGGGCTTTTTTAACATCATTCTCACGGAAGAACAATTGAACACTTATTTACTTCATGAGAAGCACATTGCGGAGTCTGACTATTATGGAGTGGATTCTCTCCGCGAGAGTTGGTAAAACCAAAGAGAACAAAAAGCAGTACACAATAATAAATCGAGTGAACAGAAGTTAAATGGCATACTTTCGTAGTAATATTATCTCCACCCTAAAATTTAACCGTCTGCTAATTGTTTGCTAATCGGTCACCGCAAAATATCATAAAAACAGCGGTAACGGCGTAACATAAGATAACACATTAACCTTAAAAATCCCCTGACAGCAGGGGATTTTTAGGTATCACAAGGGATACCGTTATCGTTTCTCTCGGTATCTCCTAAGGGTTAGTTATGGGTTCGATTCCCGTTGCGGGTGCCAAAAAGCACTGCGAAAGCGGTGCTTTTATACGTTAGTAAACAAGTAATCGCACAAAAGCCAGACATAAAATTCCCAAAGATACAGCCGACTGCATGTTCCTGAAGAGCAAAAAGCATTGCACAAAAAGTCGTTTTTTGTTCAAATATTATTTACAATATTCATGTGAAACGGTAGAACGTTTGATTGAACTATGTTAAAATGAAATTGGTGTTATTTACAAGTAGATTTCCATTAAAAAAAGTCAAAGGACGGATAGGCAGGATGAATATAATAACCCGCGTTATCAAATCTCTCGAATCCAAACGCAGAACTTGGCAAAGTAACAATTTTGAACGCACAAACTACGGAAAAAGGATACAAAATTTAAAAGATATCCACAAGGGTGAACGTTGCTTTATAGTTGCTAACGGCCCGAGTCTTACGTCGAACGACCTTGACATGCTTTCAAAGCAAAACGTTATCACTTTCGCAATGAACCGAATATATAAGATTTTTCCAGAAACTGAATGGAGACCTACCTACTACGTTTGTGAAGATATCAACATATTTCACGAAAGCATGGACGATATAAACAAAATCCCCGCAAAGTTGAAATTCGTTCCCGTAAATCATCATTGGTACAACGATGTTAATATCGAAAACGCTGTTTATTTTTGGGCGAATTACAACCGTAAAAAAGATTATCCAAATAGCTTTTCCCCCGACATTTCAAAACAGATGGATTCAATGGGAACTGTAACGTTCACATGCATGAACATAGCGGCGTATATGGGATTCACGGAAATTTATCTCCTTGGAGTTGACCACAATTACACGGTAACTATAAACGAAGAAGGTGAAACCGTGGTTGATAAAAACGCAAAAGATTACTTCTGCGATAATTACGATGCCGACATTAAAGACATTGTAGTTCACGATATGGGACAAAATACAAGAGCATACAGAAAAGCAAAAGCGTATTGTGACGAAAACGGTATCAATATATATAACGCCACAAGAGGCGGAAAACTCGAAGTTTTCCCAAGAGTTGATTTTGATTCCATAATATCAGGATAATATATTTTCAGAAAGGAAGGACAGAGCATGAAAATCATTGCTATAATGCCAATAAAGCTGAACAACGAAAGATTGCCGGGCAAGAACACAAAACTTTTAGGAGACAAGCCTTTATTACAATATGAACTTCTTTCATTATTGAAAACAGGAAAGGTTGATTCCGTCAACGTATATTGTAGTAGCGAAGAAGTTTGTGAATATCTTCCCGAGGGCGTGAATTTTATCAAACGTCCTGATTTTCTGGACTTGCCCACTTCCAACTTTTCGCAGATTTTCGAAAACTTCATGAGCGTTGCAGATGCGGATATTTATGTATACGCCCATGCAACAGCTCCATACATAAAAGTTGAAACCATTTCAGAATGTATAGACGCAGTAAGTTCAGGAAAATATGATTCTGCTTTCTGTGCTGTGAAAATTCAAGATTACCTTTGGGAAAACGGAGAACCTTTGAATTTCGATGCAACCAACGTGCCAAGAAGTCAGGATTTGAACCCTATATACAGAGAAACTTCAGGCGTTTACGTTTTCACAAAAGACGTATTCCTGAAACATCACCGTAGAATCGGAATGAACCCCTTTGTAAAGGAAGTAACGTTTAAGGAAGCGGTAGATATCAATAACCCTGAAGATTTTGATTTGGCGGAAGCCTTGTTGAATGTCAATATTTAAAGTGGAGGACTAATATGGGAACTGTAAAAATTCTTGATACAACTTTAAGAGACGGTGGCTGTGTAAACAATTTTAATTTTGGTCAGTCTTATATGAATAAAATTCTTTCCGCCTTGGAAAGTTCAAAGGTTGACTACATAGAAATGGGTTACATAGACCAAGTCAAAGGAACAGAGCAAGGAAGAACCCAATATTGCAACGAACAGGTTATTTCAAAATATTTTCTCAAATCCAAAAAGCCTGGCGTGACGTATGTCGCGATGGTGGACTACGGAAAATTCGACGTTGATTCATTGAAACAAAACGATGGAAGCGGAATAGATGGAATAAGAATGGCTTTCCACAAGAAAAACCGTTTTGATATGATAAAATTGGGAAGAAAAGTTATTGAAAAAGGATACAAATTCTTTATCCAACCTATGATTACCCTGAGATACAGCGACGAAGAACTTTTGGAGCTTATCGATTGCGTTAACAAGGAACTCCCTGATGCAAGCGGATTTTATATCGTTGACAGTTTTGGTGAAATGCGTCAGAACGATATGAACCGTATAATGCATCTTGTAGACCATAATCTTTGTCCCTCCATGCTTTTGGGATTCCACAGCCACAACAATTTGCAGATGTCTTATTCCAACGCCGTAACCTTGCTTCAATTCCCTACAAACAGAGATTTGATGCTTGACTGTTCAATCATGGGGATGGGAAAAGGTGCAGGTAACCTTAACACTGAATTGTTGGTTGAACATATGAACCTTTTCTACGGAAAAGAGTATCGTACAGAACCCCTTCTTGCTGTAATTGACAGCGTAATAAACAAGATAAGAGCAGAATTTACATGGGGATACGCCATTGAATATTACTTATCCGCAATAAATGGTTGCACTCCAAGCTACGCAGGACATTTTTACAGCAAACACATGCTTCCCATTGATCAAGTTTCAGAATTACTCGGATTGATTCGCGAAGATAAAAAAATATCCTTCGACAAAGATTATGCCGAAGAATTATATCTCGAATATAACGCCCGCAAAAAATGCGACGATACGGAGGCGGTTGAACATTTAAAATCAGCCGTTAATGGCAAAAAGGTTCTCCTCATCGCCCCAGGAAAAAGCATAACTGATGCTTCATCCATGATAAAAAATAAAATGGTAGAAGAAAACGTAGTAAGCATATCGCTTAACAATTGGGAATTGTTTGATACCGACTTCGTTTTAGCCACAAGAAAAGACGCATTCAAGGGTGCAAAACAAAGTGGCAAAAAAATCATCACAACAACAAGTATAACAAATGAAAAAGATTCTCAAACAGAGATTATAGATTACGAAAAATGGGTTCTTGTTGACGGTGAAGTTCAGGATTCATCCGGTGTTTTGGCATTGAACTTATTCTCAAAACTCGGTGCAGAGGAATTGCTTCTTGCAGGATTTGACGGATTCCACGTAAACGTTAACAAAAACTATTACGATAAATCCATGAATAACCAGATAACTCCCGAACAAGCAGAAAAGAAAAACGTATATTTCAAGAAATACGTTGAAAATTTGAGGAAGACCGTTTCTGTAAAGTTTATAACGAAATCTTTGTACGATTCTGAAAATTAAAGATTTTGGCGTAGTGTAAAAAAACACTACGCCATTTTCATATTAAAATTACATAAAGCAAATTACATAAATCAAAAATTGATATAGTCATTCACCTCCGACACTCCGAATCTCGCCTCCTTTCTGATGCCAAAATTAAACGGACACCTTTTGGTGTAATTCGTGAGAGGTTTTGGGATTCGCTCTCGCCTGCGGGCTCGGTCAGGGTCGGCTCTTAAATCACCCCACAAAAATTCTTTTGTGGGGACCCCGATATTGCCACTGGCAAGTCATTTACCCACGACACTTCGAACCCCTCCTCTTTTCTGATGCAAAAATTAAACGGACACCTTTTGGTGTCCGTTTAATTTTTGAAGACTAACCCTAATTTTAATACAAATGCACCCCCTTTTGATGTTAGGGGGTGCAAAGTCAGTTTAGGGGTGCATATTTGAGTCAGGGGGTGCAACCGCACTTAATCACCCATCGGTTTAAAAACTGGCGCTCCATTTTCGACAACTACTGAGCCAATAACACCCGTTGCAGTATAAGACAAATCTGCAAGGTTATTGCCGTTGACTTCTATGTTTGCGCTGTAGACTTGATAATAAA
>JAZOCZ010000030.1:0-1655 GCA_045596755.1 Eubacteriales bacterium
GGACGTAAAAAGTTTCATAACCTTTGTGTCATTTGTAGGAACTGTTCTTACGTCTATCCCCGTATAATCCTGAAGCAATTTATATTCCGTTGGCACATCGTGACCCAGAATATCGAGTTTCAACAAGGTATCGTGAAGATATTCGAAAGCAAAATGAGTAGTAATTACGTTACTCGTGCTATCGTCAGCAGGATGCTGTACGGGAGTGAAATCGTATATTTCATATTCCTTCGGAATAACAACGATACCGCCCGGATGCTGACCCGTTGTTCGTTTTATGCCCGCAACACCTGCGGTAAGACGGTTTTCCTCTGCTCTTGTGAGAGTTATATTCTGTTCTTCAAGGAACTTTTTCACAAATCCGTATGCGGTTTTATCCGCAATGGTCGAAACCGTACCCGCTCTGAAAATATTTTCTGCTCCGAAAAGAACTTCCGTATATTTATGCGCCTCTCCTTGAACGTCGCCCGAAAAGTTAAGGTCTATATCAGGTGCTTTTTCGCCATGGAACCCAAGGAATGTTTCGAAGGGAATATCATGTCCGTCGCAGATCATATTTTTCCCGCATTTGGGGCAAGCCTTATCGGGAAGATCGTATCCGCTTCCAACGCCTTCCACAAATTCCACAACGTGGCATTCTTCGCATCTGTAATGGGGCGGTAATGGGTTAACCTCCGAAACGCCCGAAAAGGTTGCAACAGCGGAAGAACCAACGGAACCACGGGATCCAACGAGATAACCATGCTCCTCACTGTTCTGAACAAGACGTCTTGCGATAATATACAAAGGCGCATAACCGTTCTTTATAACGGATGAAAGTTCCCTGTCAAGTCTGTTTTTAACGATATCGGGCAACGGATCTCCGTACATCTTTTTAGCCGTTTTATAACAGATATCTTCAAGTTCCTTATCTGCACCAGGGACGTCAGGAGAAAACGAACCGTTTGGAATAGGAAGAATACGTTCAACCATATCCGCGATTTTTCTTGTATTCGTAACAACAACTTCGAAGGCTTTTTCTTTCCCAAGATATGAAAAATCTTTAAGCATTTCATCTGTTGTTTTCAGATACAAAGGAATATGACGCATAGCATCTCTGTATTTCATGCCGAAACACATTATCTGTCTGTATATCTCATCCTCAGGCTCAAGGAAGTGAACGTCTCCCGTGGCAACAACCAATTTGTTCTGCTTTTCACCGATTTTAATTATCTGTCTGTTTATATCGGAAAGTTTATCGTACGCCTTGTTTTCATCGTCACCCAATTCGCCCTTATCAAACAAAAACCAGTTGTTTCCATGGGGTTGTATTTCAAAATAGTCGTAAAAATCCGCTATTTTCATAATATCCCCGTATGCTCTGCCTCCCAAAACGGCTGTATAAAGTTCGCCGCTCTCGCAGGCTGAACCGATAATAAGTCCCTCTCTATGCTCTGCAAGAAGAGTTTTGGGTATAAGGGGATGACGGTGGAAATAATCAAGGTATGACCTGGATATAAGTTTATACAGATTTTTAAGCCCAACGAGATTCTTTACAAGCAGCGTAATATGGTACGGTCTCAACTTTTTAGGGTCGGATTTTTCTTCCATAGCGGTAAGAACCTCGCCTATGGTACGAACGCCCATCTTGGAAAATTTCTGACACATACATTCAA
>JAZOCZ010000031.1:0-1693 GCA_045596755.1 Eubacteriales bacterium
CTATCTTCCGTTGAACGCTTTATTTCAAAACTGTAACCATTGACTTCAATGTACCACAGCAAATCCGACACAGTTGCCAACCTGCTTCCTTCCGCCGCTGCTTTTTGGTCTGTTTCGGAATATCTATTCCTGACATCATCATATCCGCCAATAATATAGTTTTTACCATTCCAATAGTAAACGCAACCAGTATAGCAAAGATGCTCATCTTCGCCAAAATTAAAACCGACTTTTCTTAATTCGTCCATTGTAAATATACTTAAATACATAACTTTTTTCCTGGAATTTTTAATATAATTACTTACAAAGATGGAGATGAAATTTTCAAATTCTTTTGTTAAAATCAATAAGCCAAAAACATTTTTGATACTTCTTTTATTTCAAACCCTTTAAGGCAATTATCATTTATAGCATCAACAACTTTTTGAGTACAAATAAACTTATGCCCATGGTGTTTGACTCTTATAATATCCTTATCGCTTAAAGTATCTTCTTTTAGTATAGTTTCAAAAATTCAATGTCTGCTTAATTGACCGCTATCACATACAGGGCAAACATTTTTTCGCTTTAACTGCATAGTTTTATAATCAAGTTCAACCTCCTGTTCGGTATCGACAATCATCAGATAACATTCAAAATCAAGAGGATGCTTTTCTTTTCTTCTTTCGTGAAAAGCCTGCACCTTTTCAAAAGAAACTCCTAATATACCTGCTTTTTCAAAAACCTCTTTGGTATTATTTGAAACGTAAAAATACTCATGGACATCACCGCAAAATATACCATCAGCAATTTTATTTGAATCATCGTATTCAAAAAGCACAAGACTTTCTTTTAACGCTGTGTAGTGTTTCGTTCCACAAGAACATTGGATAATATTATGTTGTAAAACAGAGCATATATAATTTTTCTTCCTATTATCCATCATGGAATAAACAGACAGCATCCGCCATGCAGTTTCAAAAATCAAGACACCAACAACCAAACCCACAATAAAAAACACAAATTTCTTGGATTTTTCATCTCTTTAGCCTTTTTCATAACCTTTACCTCGCTTTCTCGTAAGGTTAATAAACGTTTAAATGCTCAAAGCAGTAATTAAAATGACATGGTACTTTTTCAGTGGGGTCATTCCGTCCCCTATCAGATTTTCCCGCTGTTAGTTGTCGCCTTAATTTCAGTCACATTTCTGGGCGTAAAAGTAAGGCTTTTCAAAATAATCGTATCCTGCATCAGAAGGAAACTCTGAATAATTTTCAACGAGCCATAGGTATTCCCTTCGATTATCATCAACGTATAATTTCACCTTATCATCCTGCGAAGCCTGTTCCCATCTGGAAAATCCTTCTGTTCTGACATCCATCCATACCTCAGCACCAAAGAACGTTTGTTCCATAACCCCTTCGGGCAATTCTTCGATTCTTGTATATACGTCTCCATTGTATGTAATGGTAGAATAATCTTCCGACAGCAAGTAGGGTTTATCCGATTTCACAGAAAATGCTGGGAAAACGAACAGTTCCAACGCAAAATACAACACAAACGCAAGCGTACATAATAGACACCCGTATTTTTTGCTTTTTTTCTCTCTTTTTTCGGCTTTCTGCTTATGAGCATCAGCATTCAAAATGTTTTTCTTAAGAACACGGTTTTTGCAAAGATGCTTAAAATACAGACCTCTTATGGGGTATGAAAT
>JAZOCZ010000032.1:0-2115 GCA_045596755.1 Eubacteriales bacterium
CTTCGCCACAGCAAACGAAAAGCGTTTGTAAGGCAAGAATAAAAAAACTCAATTTAAGGTTAGCCCCTCAAATTGAGTTTTTAATCTTTTATGCACAAAATAAATAATAATTCTTTTTTTCGAACGCAGCGAAGAAAAATTTCCTTCACTCTTGCCTACTGCCTCCTGCCTCTTGCCTTGGCGTCAGCCTACTGCCTTGGCGAAGCCTACAAAAGCTCCAGAAACTTGTCCGTTGCTCCGCTTGTTGTAACTTCTTCCAAGGTGCAAACACCAATGCTTCTTGGGGGAATGGGTGAGGAAGTCTGTATTTCAAACAGTTTTCCGCTTTCAAAATATTCTGATGCAAACTCCCTTATAACGCAAGAAACACCAAGGTTTGAAGACGCAAATTCCAAAAGCAAATCGTGGCTTCCCAATTCGATTTCGGGTTGAAGTTTTGTATTCAAGCTACCAAAGAAACTGTCAACGTACCGTCTTGAATTGGAATTGTCCTCAAGCATTATAAGTGGAAGATTGGATATTTCCTCGTTTGAGAGAACTTTGTCCTTGTACTCTGAAAATTTGCTTCCCGCAACGAAAGTATCGTGAAGTGTAAAAATCTTTTTTACGTTAAGTTTTCCATGCTTTGATTCATCTTCAACGAGGGGAAGATTTATAACAGCAACGTCAGCCTTTCCAAGTCTCAATAGTTCTATTGCTTCCGACGTAACTCTGTTTATTATCTGAAGTTTCACCTTTGGATAAGCCGTGTTGAACTTTTCAAGAATGGGAAGAAGATAATGCTTCGAAATTGTGTCACCTGCCGCAATCCGTAAAGACCCGCTTTCAAGTTCTGAAAGTTTTGCCAAGCGATTTTCCGCAGATGAAAAAAGGTCAAGAGCCTTTTTAACGTATTCAAAAAGAATTTCTCCTTGGGGTGTCAACGTTGCTCCGTTTCTTCCTCTTATAAAAAGAGTGACTCCAAGGGATTCTTCGAGGGATTTTATTTGTTGGCTTATTGCACTTTGCGTCATGTATAATTCCGATGCCGCAAGGGAAAAGCTGGAACATTTCGCGACGGCAGAAAAAGCCTTATATTGATCAAGTTTAATATCCATAAATGCCCCTTATGAAATTTATTAACTTTAATAATTTGACTATTACCATGAAATATAATATAATATAAATGCATGAAAGTCAAGTATTTTTTTGTGCAGAAACGGAGATGTAAATATGGAAAGACTTATTGGAACGGTGTCCCGCGGCGTTCGCGCTCCTATTATAAGAAGCGGTGATGATATTGCAAAAATCGTTGCAGACAGTGTTATTTCTGCTGCCGCATCGGAGAACCTTGAAATTGGAAACAGAGACGTTGTAGCGGTAACGGAAGCCGTTGTTGCAAGAGCTCAGGGGAACTATGCAACGGTTGAACAAATAGCTGCTGACATAAAAGCAAAATTCCCAAGCGGTGAATTTGCAGTAATATTCCCCATAATGAGCCGTAACCGCTTCGCTATGTGCCTTAAAGGAATAGCCATGGGTGCGAAGAAGGTTTATATTATGTTGAGTTATCCTTCCGATGAGGTTGGAAACCATCTCGTAGACCTTGATGATCTTGATGCTGCAGGCGTTAACCCTTGGACAGACGTTCTTACAGAAGCAAAATTCAGAGAGCTTTTCGGTTATAAAAAGCATCGCTTCACAGGTGTTGATTATATCGAATATTATAAAGAGCTTGTTTCTTCTGTAGGTGCAGAGGTTGAAATTATTCTTGCCAACGATTGTCGTTCCATTCTTAAATATACGAAAAACGTTCTTTGTGCTGATATTCATACACGTGCAAGAACAAAACGTCTTCTCAAAGCCGCAGGCGGTGAAACAATATATTCTCTTGATGAAATATTGACTTCTTCTGTTGACGGAAGCGGATTTAACGCAGATTTCGGACTTTTGGGAAGCAATAAGGCAACGGAAACTTCCGTTAAACTTTTCCCAAAAGATTGCCAGGAAGTTGTTGAAAACATCCAGAAATATATCAAAGATGCAACGGGAAAAACCGTTGAAGTTATGGTATATGGCGACGGTGCTTTCAAAGACCCCGTTGGAAAAATATGGGAACTTGCAGACCCCGTTGTT
>JAZOCZ010000033.1:0-9618 GCA_045596755.1 Eubacteriales bacterium
AAACACGGTTGGATATTTTATTTTAATGAATATAAATACTTATATCAGAGTGAGAATATCGCAAATATCAGAAACAATATATTCAGCGCATGATTGTTTGGTTTTTGTTGTTATCAGACATCCAGTCATTCCGGCGTTTACGCCTGCACTTACGTCTATTTCCCTATCTCCTATCATCAACGCTTTTTGGGGGTCAATACTGCACCTTTGGGATAAAGCTAAAAGTGCATCGGGATTGGGCTTTAATGGAAATTTATCATCTGACGTGATAAAGTCAGAAAAGTATTTCATTAAATCAAATTTTTTAAGATAATAGAACGTTGATTCTTTTCCCCTGTGTGTATATATATAGTTTTTCTTTCCTGAATCGACAACAGTTTTTAAAACAGTTTCTGCCATTTTGAATGGAATAACCTCAGGCTCGAATTTATAATCACGTTCATATTCCCTGAATTCTTTTATTTGTTCAGGTGTAAGATTTAAGAGTTTATATGCAGTTGCATGGTTGACTTCAAGAGCATCTCGGATTTCTTTTGGGTGTGCTATTATCCCGTGATTCGACGCCATTTTCATCATTGAAGCGGTTATGTGGGGATAACTGTCAAATATAGTGCCGTCAAAATCCCATATAAATGTATCAAACACTTTATTTTATGCCTAACCTTTCGAGAAATTCTTTTTCGTTAATAACCGGTATTCCCAAGGATTCTGCCTTGGCAAGTTTACTTCCAGGAGCCTCACCACATAGAACGAAGGATGTTTTTTTTGAAACAGAGGAAGAACATTTCCCACCGTTCTGAATGACAAGTGATTCTGCTTCATTACGTTTCAATGTTGGAAGTGTTCCCGTTACAACGACTGTTAAACCATTTAGAATCTGACTTGTAACAGAAATTTTATTTTCCATTACTACACCTGATTCCTTCAAACGCTTTATAAGTTCTCTATTTGAATTGCTGGAAAAGAATTTTATTATACTTTCTGCACTGATTTTTCCAATATCATCGATAGCACATAAGTCCTCAACAGATGCGTTCATAATTGAGTCTATATCACCAAAAAAAGAAGCAAGGGAAATAGCCGCTTTTTCACCAATATGACGTATTCCTAATGCAAAAATCAATCTTCCAAGTCCTGCTTCTTTTGATTTTTCAATAGCAGTTATTATATTGGATGCACTTTTTTCTCCCATTCTATCGAGAGTGGAAATTTCTTCTTGCTTTAAGGTATATAAATCTGCAACGTCTTTTATAAGTCCATTATCTAAAAGAGAAAAAATAACGCTTTCACCCAAATATTCAATGTTCATTGCGTCTCTTGAAGCAAAATGACAAATATTTCTATGGAGTTGTGCAGGACAAGCATTATTTACGCAACGAACTGCGGATTCTCCTTCTTCTCTTATTGTATCACTATTGCATGCAGGACATTTTCTTGGCATTTCATAAGGGAGCGAATCTATTCTTCTCTTTGATATATCAACTCCAACAACCTCTGGAATTATATCGCCAGCCTTACGGACAATAATGGTGTCACCTATTCTTATATCTTTCTGATGAATATAATCGATATTATGAAGGGTTGCTCTTGAAACCTTTGTTCCAGCAAGCTGTACGGTATTAAATTCTGCATTTGGTGTTAAAACGCCTGTTCTTCCAACGTTAATGATTATGGAATCAAGAACAGTTAGTGCTGTTTCTGGTGGATATTTAAAGGCTACAGCCCATCTTGGCGCTGAAACTGTTGAACCTAAAGTATCTCTCATTTTGAAAGAGTTTACTTTTACCACAGCACCATCAATATCGGAAATAAAATTTTTTCTTGCATTGCCTAAAGCCATTATTTTTTCAGAAACATCTGAAATATTTTTAAAAACGTCCCTTTCGGGAGAAACCTTAAATCCGCATTTTTCCAGATAATCCAAAGACTCCTTGTGTGAATCTGCAACTTTTTCTGAAGAATACTGCAAATTGAATACAAACAAATCAAGTTTCCTTGATGCACAAATGGCGGGGTCAAGTTGTCTTAGTGAACCTGCGGCTGCATTTCTCGGATTAGCAAATAATTTTTCTCCGTTTTCTTCTCTCGTGCTGTTCAACGAAGCAAAATTTTCTCTCGACATATAAACTTCACCGCGAACAACGAGACGTGAAAGAGCTGTATCAATTTTCAAAGGAAGAGAAGAAATAGTTCTTAAATTTGCTGTAACGTCCTCGCCAAAATCGCCATCACCTCTTGTAGCGCCTCTGACAAATATTCCATTTTCATATTCAAGGGAAACTGAAAGTCCATCAATTTTATATTCAACAACGTATTCGGCATCGGGAAACACGTTTTTTACTCTTGAATCGAAAGCCACGAGTTCATCTACAGAAAATACGTCAGAAATACTTCCCATTGGAAATTCATGTTTTACTTTTTCAAACCGTGTAGCAACAGCTCCGCCTACTCTATGAGTTGGCGAGGTTGCGAGAACAAGTTGCGGAAATTCAGCTTCTAAATCTTGTAAACGACGGAACATGGCATCGTATTCATGATCTTCGATTTCAGGAGCATCTTCTTCGTAATACTTTTTAGAATGATATTCAAGAAGTTCTGTAAGTTCTTTTATTTCTTTTTCAGCATTTTTAATATCCATATTCAATGCTTCTCACATATCTATTATATATTTTCAGCAACAATACAAACCCAATCGTTTTTCTCTTTTATTTCAGTGATTTTGTAACCGTTTAATTTCAATGCGTTAAGAACTTTTTCTTTTCTCTCAGAAATAATTCCAGAACAAACGATTTTACCTTCCAATGATTTTGTTATCATGGGAAGCATTTCAACGACAATATCTGCAACAATATTTATAAGAACGATCTGATATATTTTTTTATCAGGAAGAATTTTTTCTTTGAAGTCACCGCCATCTAAAACGTTGCCCCAATATACTTTAAAGGAATCACTGAAAACACCATTTTTCTTGGCATTTTCCGTTGCAATTCTCGCAGAATTTTCTTCTATATCAACAGCGACTACGGATTTAGCACCGAGCATAGATGCACCAATACCCAAAATACCGCTTCCGCATCCCATATCAAGAATATCCTTGTTTTCAACATTAACCGTTTCAACCGCTTCAAGACAGAGTGCTGTGGTTTCATGTTGTCCTGTTCCAAAAGAAGATTCGGGATCAATATCAATGATAAATCTTCCGTCAGGTTCGTATTCTTCCCATGTTGGTTTCACAACAAATCTTTCACCAATAACGATTGGATGGAAATATTGCTTCCAATTATTTGCCCAATCTTCGTCGTCAAGTGTTGAAATATCTATTTTAAGAGAACCAGCATCAATGGTGGAATTGTTTTTGAATTCTTCAACTAATTTAACAAGGGTTGAGATTCTTTCATCGCCTTGAATGCCTTCTTCGATGTAAGCTTTTATCAACGTTTCCCCTTCAGCTCTGCTCATTAAGGAATCGTCAATATAATCAAAAGGGACAGTCTTATTATTAAGTAAATCTTTGAAATCTTCAGGATCTTCTACCGTATAAAGAGATATATCAGCGGATAAAAACAAACCTTGAACTATTTCAGAAGCATTAGACGTTGTATGAACAATTATTTCTCTATATATCATTTCATTCTCCATGTTTTTTACTTTTTAAAAGAGAAACACCAATGCGTTCTCCCATTTTTACGATAGTTTCAATGTTT
Organism: Eubacteriales bacterium; assembly: GCA_045596755.1. Taxonomy (GTDB): domain Bacteria; phylum Bacillota; class Clostridia; order Oscillospirales; family CAG-382; genus SIG653. The sequence continues at coordinate 3,705 of JAZOCZ010000033.1, forward strand.
TCATTGGAATTTTGAATTATATCCGAGTCTATTTCAACTGTGTCCTTCTTTAACAGAAGAACAATTGTAGATCCTCCAAATTCAAACATTCCCTTTTCTTCGCCACGTTTAAAATATCCGTTTGCGTGGAAATTCTGTATTTTTCCAACAAGCATAGCACCGACTTCAATCTGGATAGCTTTTCCGAAGTTTTCAGTTTCAAGAATTGTGTATTCCCTGCAATTCTTCTTATATACGTTGTACTTGTCAAAAACTATGGGATTTACTGTGTGAAGTACACCTTTTATGAAAACGTTATTGCTTTTTTGGCACCAATCAAAGTAGCAATATCTATGATAATCGTCAACACTCAATCTGAAAATAAGGCAGACACCGCCCATGAATTCGTCGGCAAGAGATTTGTTTTCAATTAAATCAGAAACGGTATACACTGAATCTTTTATGTGAAAAACACTTTCATCTTTTATGTCGTATACTGAAAGTTTCCCATCGCAAGGGCAAATCAACGCGGATTTAGCCATGCAAATCATTCTTCTGCCGGGTTTGATTTTTCTTGTGAAAAAATCATTGTATGAACGGTATTTTCTTTCTTCGTATTCGCAAACGTTTATATTATTCTTTTTAACAAATTTTTTTATACCTAATTTAGAAACTCTGCTATTGAGAATTTTGCCTGTAACTTTGGAAACAGATCTTCTTGTGATAAGTTTCAAAACGGTTCGACCGGTTCTTGTGTTATAAAGATATCCTAAGGCTTTTTCGCCTGAAACAACTTTCGTGACCTGCTTTCCAGTTCGGTCTCTTGCGGAATTTATCATAAGTCCAACCCACATTATAATAAAATTATTTCGTCTTTTAATAAATATTCAAGTAAAGTATATCTCTTTGATATACGGTTATTGGCTACCATTTTTTTGATATTCTGCTTCATACCAACAAGAACAACCATTTTTTTAGCTCTTGTAACTGCGGTATAAAGAAGTTTTCTGTTCATCAAAGCAGGTTGAAAATTCCATGCCGGTATAATGACAACAGGATATTCGCTTCCCTGACTCTTGTGTACGGTTATTGAATAGGAATGAACGAGATCATCAAGATAAGGAAAATCGTATTTTACGTTTCGTCCTTCGAAATCAACTTCCATATATTCTTCTTCGGTATATATCTTCACGATTCGACCCATATCGCCATTGAAAATTCCTTTTCCGTCCTCATATTCTTTAGTCCAAGGAATTTCATAATTATTTCGTGTTTGCATAACCCTGTCGCCTTCACGAAAAATTACACCGCGGAACGTGAATTCATTTGTGCGAACAGTTTTAGGATTCAAGCGTTCCTGAAGAAGTGAATTCAAGGATTTAGTTCCTAAATATGTCTTACGTGTCGGAGTTATAACTTGAACATGCTCATATGGGTCAAGTCCGAATGCCTGAGGTATTCTTTTGCATGATAAATCAACGATCAAAGAGGCGATTTTATCCTCTCTGTTGCTTTCGAGATAAAAGAAGTCTGAGTTTTCATTTGAATAGCAGAGTTCTTCCCCACGATTTATTCTATGGGCGTTCATTATAATTTTGCTCTCTTTTGCTTGTCTGAAAATTTCAGTTAGTCTTATTACGGGGATTTTTTTCGAAGCGATTATATCTTCAAGAACCTTTCCTGCGCCAACAGGAGGTAACTGATCAACATCACCTATCATAATCAAATACGTTCCTGGGCGAACAGCATTAAGAAGCGCTCTCATAAGAACGGAGTCAACCATTGACATTTCGTCAATTATAATTGCTTTTGCAGAAAGTGGGTCTCTTTCGTTTTTTGAAAATTTCAATTTTCCTTCGTTATCGTATTCTGGTTGAAGCAATCTATGAATTGTTTTAGCAGCAAACCCAGATGCTTCTGACATCCTTTTGGCAGCTCGTCCTGTTGGAGCCGCCAAGGAGAAAGATATTTTCAATGAATTGAAAATTGAAATTATTGCTTTTATAACAGTTGTCTTTCCCGTTCCAGGACCACCTGTAACAATAGTAACTCCTGAAGTTACTGCTGTTTTAATTGCTCTTTTTTGCTCCTCTGCATACTTGCATTGATTTATTTCCTCGAGTCTTTCAATCTCTTCTTCAACACCTGAAATTCTAAATGCACTTTCACATTCACTCAATAGTAATAGCTTGTCAGATATGTATTTTTCACATTCATAAAGATAACGTAACGCAATACATTCTGTATCGTCAATTGTAAAAACAACGATTTTATTTTCTGCAACAAGGCGTAAAATACATTTCTCCATATATAAGCTAATATTTTCTGTTGACTCATAATCAAGATTACCGAACAGACGCGTTATTGCTAATGGAATAAATATATTTTTAGGGATGTAGCAATGCCCATGTTCGCTCATGGAAACCTGAAGATAATAGCATATCCCTGCTTCAAGTCTTTCAGCGGAATAAAGCTCATATCCATGTTGCAAAGCAATTTTGTCCGCTGTTTCAAAAGAAATACCCCTGAATTCTTCGCAGAGACAATAGGGGTTATTTTCTATAATCTGAACCGCGAGAGCTCCGTATTTACTGCATATTTTTGTTGCTATATCCGCTCCAAAAATAGAATTGCAGTATATCATAACTTTGTGCAGTTCGTGCTTTTCTTTGAAATCGATTCCGATAGCCTCAGCGGCCTTGCGAGAAATACCTTTTATCTCGCAAAGCCACATTGGATTATTTTCCATAACGTTCAAAGTATCATCACCGAATCTGTCAACTATTCTTTTGGCAATTACGGGACCTACTTTTTTAATTACGCCTGATGAAAGATATCGATAAATGGATTCAGAATCTGTTGGAAATTCTCTCTCAAAGGATTCAACAGCAAATTGAGTTCCGAACTCAGCGTTATTTTCCCATTTGCCTTTAAACAAACAACGTTCGCCTTCGTATAAAAGCGGAAGAATTCCGACCACCGTAACGAAATTGTCAACAAAAGCCTTCTTTTGAATATCGATTACGTAATCATCGTCAGGCAATACGTTACAAACTGTATATCCGTTATCAGGGCTTGAAAACCTGATCCTTTCGACTGTACCTCTGAATTCTTCCATACATCTCCTGAATTACATTTCTAATAAACTTTATTTTCTTTTAGCACATGCTTCTTTAACAGCATCTGCCATATCTGTTTTTTCCCACTCAACTCCAAGATCTTCTCTGCCGAAATGGCCGTATGCTGCAAGTTTTTGATAAATAGGTCTGCGAAGTTTGAGTTTGTCAATAATAGCGGCGGGACGCATATCAAATATTTCTTTAACTACGTCAGCCAAAACATCATCGCTTAATACGCCTGTTCCTCTTGTATCAACCAAAACTGAAAGAGGTTTTGCAACGCCAATTGCATATGCTATCTGAACTTCACATTTTTTTGCAACACCTGCTGCAACAATATTTTTAGCAATATATCTTGCCATGTAAGCCGCACTTCTGTCAATTTTTGTGGGGTCTTTTCCTGAAAAAGCTCCGCCGCCATGACTTGCGTATCCGCCGTATGTATCAACAATGATTTTTCTGCCTGTGAGACCGCTATCACCCATAGGACCGCCTACTACGAATCTGCCTGTGGGATTAACGTATATTTTTGTATTTTCATCAATCAACTTGCTGTCAACAACGGTTTTGATTACGTTTTCGATAATATCCTTACGAATTGTTTCAAGTTCAACATCAGCAGAATGCTGTGAGGATACTACAATGCTGTCGATTCTATTAGGTTCACCGTCAATATATTCAACTGTAACCTGAGTTTTTCCATCAGCGCGGAGATAAGGAAGCGTTCCGTTTTTACGAACCTCGGTGAGTTTTAATGCAAGTTTATGGGAAAGTGCTATAGGCATAGGCATAAGATTCTCTGTTTCATCGCAAGCAAAACCGAATACCATACCTTGGTCACCTGCACCCGTATCATATTTATCGTCCATCTCCCCCTGCTTTGATTCGAGTGCTTTGTCAACACCCATTGCAATATCAGGTGATTGTTCATGGATCGCAGTTATAATTCCGCAAGTTTCACAGTCAAAACCCTTATCGGAAGAATCATATCCGATTTCTTTTATGGTTTTTCTTACGATTCCTTGAACATCAACGTATGCAGATGTTGTAATTTCGCCCATTACTAAAACTAAACCTGTTGTGCAAGCCGTTTCGCAAGCAACTCTTGCCATTGGATCTTGTTCAAAAATTGCATCAAGCACACCATCGGAAATCTGGTCACAGATTTTGTCGGGATGTCCTTCAGTTACTGATTCGGAAGTGAAAAATTTTTTGTTAGTCATTATATAACCTCTCATATTTTATATTTTTAATTATCTTTTATTTTATGGAAAGTTTATTATACGCCTTTGTTTTGAAGAAGATTCTCAAAATGTTTTCTCATAACGTCTTTTCTCGTTATTATTCCTATGAAAACATCTCGATCATCAACAACGGGAACAAAGTTTCGTTCGGTTATGTGTGTTATCAATGATTCTGCCGGAGCATTGATTTTAATAGCTGGATTCCAATCCATTCTTATTATATCTGTAAGGGGGATTCTTTCTAAGTCTTTTAAATTCGTTGTCTCGTATTCTGTAATGCTCCATAAGAAATCGCCTTCAGTTACAGTACTTACATATCTTCCTTCGGAATCAATGACTGGAATTGCTGTATAACCGTGGTATTTCATTTTTTCCAATCCTTGTCTGACGGATTGGTCATTGGTAAGGTAAGCAACACTGCATTTTGGTTTTAATAATTTAATAATGTTCATCGAGACACTCCTTTTCGAATGTTAAAAACCCAATGCTTTTATGGCTGAAGAAATATCGCTTTTTCCCAGAACGCTACTTCCTGCTACAATAATATTTGCTCCTGCATTTTTTACTGACTCAATATTCGATGAATCTATTCCACCGTCTGCTTCTATATCTATATTGAAACCTGAAGCATCAACGATTTCTTTTATTTTTTTAATATTTTCCAACGTCTCGGGAATCAATTTCTGCCCGCCAAAGCCAGGTTCGACTGTCATAACAAGAATCATATCACAGTATTCAAGATAAGGTATAACGGCTTCAGGTTTCGTATTGGGTTTTATGGATAAACCTGCCTTAATGCCATAGCTTCTTATTTTCATCAACGTTTCTTTTACAAAAAACGTACTTTCGATATGTATTGTTATAATGTCGCTTCCCGCTTTGTAAAAACTTTCTATATATCTTTCGGGATCGGTTATCATCAAATGAGTATCAAAAATAAGTTTCGTTTTATTTCTCAAAGATTTGATAAGAGGCTGTCCAAAGGAAATGTTAGGGACAAAAATACCATCCATTACGTCCAGATGTATATATTCAACATCGTTTTGCTCAAGGATTTGCAAAGTAGCTCCAATTTTGGAAAAATCAACAGCCAATAAGGATGGGGAAAGAATATTTTTCTTCATAACTATAAAAGTTCCTTGCTTATATTATATAAATTTTTCTCGGATTATATAACATCCGAATTTGTATTGTTTCTTTTGAAAGGGTAATGGCATAAAATAATATCAAGGTGTACGCGAAAACATGGAATGATAAAATAAAGGAAATTATAATTTTTTTCGCGTAGCCTTTTGTATATCCCTGTGTCGAATTTTTTATGGTTCGGCACAGGGTAAAACTGCCCTATAATCCTTCTTTTATATTGTATCATTCAATTAGTTAGCGGAGGCTAACCAGAAGAAAAGCCAATACATCTTACTCCTCTTATCTCAATATCATCCCCATGCGAAAAGACACGGTTTTTGCCGTGTCTTTTTGTTATGTTGTTATGCTGAGTTTATATCACGCAGGAGGATATTGAAAGCGGCCCCGCAGTATATCACCGTGCAGGATGAGTACAGCCAGAGCATC
>JAZOCZ010000034.1:0-2192 GCA_045596755.1 Eubacteriales bacterium
GGAAAACTTTATAGGTATTATAGAAATTCCCCTATATGAAACGTATCTTCCCGTTGCGATGGAATGGGACAAAAAGAGCATCTCAAAATATCCGCACAAATTCACAGGAAGTATATACGACGGCTCACTTATTATAGGCGGAAGCGGAAACAAAGGTCAGTTTGATTTTATGAAGAATATTACGGAAACAGATTCCGTATATATGACAGACGTTACAGGAGTTCTTTATTCATATAAGGTTTCGAAAATAGAAGTTGTGGATTCCGTAACAGCCGAAGGTCTTTCCTCAAAGGATGCGGATTTAGTCCTTTTCGCAAAAGATACTTTTGGTTCAAAATATACGGTAGTTTCCTGCAAAATGGGAAAATAGGTTACAAATAAATCAGCTCGGGATTTGAACCGACCCCCAAAAGTTAGACCAAAAATCTAACGAATAGGAGGTCTGTTCATACATCCCGAGCTGTTTTCAATTAAAATTCACGATTTTCGTAAACAAGGACGGATAAAAACCAGCTTGCCACATATATCGCAACGCTTGCCAATATTATTACTATTGAAGCAGGAATAAGGTTAACACCACTCTTTATAACGTTTGAGCATATAACAACTGATGCAATTCCGCTAAAGGTTACAACCACTATTACAAGCAATGTAAAAAGAAGCTTTAGCCCTCTAAATAAAAAAGATAACAAGAGCATGGAAAACGATAAACCTATTAAGCAAAAAGCTACAAGCACTAAAGCCTTTGGAAAAGTTTCATATCCGTTCACCCAAACGGTAAGAGCTAAAAACAATAGAATTGACAAAAGTTTGCTTATTGAATGATAAATATATTTTGAAGAAACAATATGGCTTTTCTTAACGGGTAAAGTACACATAAACGCGTCCTCTTTGGGTAAAACTCTTGAATAATCCGCAAAGTTCCAAAAAAATATGAGTATCATCCCTCCTACACCAAAAAAGGATATTTCATTTATTTCTTTAAAACAATAATGTAAATAGAAAACTCCACATAAAATCCTCACTACCACATATCCGAATTTTATATTTTCTAAATGAAGTTTAAGCAACAATCCTTTCAACTCATTCTCCTCCTTTCACGGTAAATACAAATACATCCTCCAAGCCTACGGGAGTGAAATTCAAATCATTCGGAATTCCTTCCCTATCCAATATTGCTTCAACACCGTATGGAGTTTCTCTTTTAAATTTTATAAACTGTGGGGATATACTTTTTATTTTTTCTCCGTCGCAAAAAATACGCCCATAACGTTCTAAAAGGTTGTCTTTTTCGTCGCACATAATAATTCTACCTTTATGTAAAAAAGCAACGTAATCACATATTTTTTCCAAATCCGACACTATATGTGACGAAATCAATGCGGAACAGTCTTCCTCACGAGTGTATTCATATATCATATCCATAACTTCATATCTGGAAACAGGGTCAAGTCCACGCATAGCTTCATCAAAAAGCAACAACTTACTTCCGTGAGACATTGCTATGGCGATAGAAAGCTTCATTTTCATTCCGCTTGAAAGCTTATCAAATTTTTTGTTCGCCGGTACGTTTAGCCTTTCAAGATACGTTTTGAATTTTTGTCCATCCCACGAAATGAAAATTCCGCCCATTATTCTGCTGATGCTTTCTGCAGTTAAATACCCCTGAAATACAGGTTCATCCAAAACTATGCCTAAGTCTTGTTTTGTCAGATGAAAATCTTTCCTATTATCTTTTCCCAAAACGTTTATATAACCGCCGTCACGGTTTATCATATCAAGAATAAGCTTAAACAACGTGGTTTTCCCTGCTCCGTTCTCTCCTATAAGTCCCATAACACAACCAGAAGGAAGATCGAGGCATACATTATCAAGAGTAAAACCATAATATCTTTTATACAAATGCCTTATTTCAAGCGAATTATTCATATTTCTCCTCCATTTCAAATTCTATCATAGAAATAATTTCTTCTTTACTGAGTCCGCATATAGTCGAAAGCTTAACTATTTCTTCTATATGCTTCTCTATTTTTTTAAGGTTCTCTTCTCTTATAAGCTCTCCGTTTTGGGTACATACAAAACAGCCTTTACCTTGCACTGTATAAATAAACCCGTCTTTTTGCAATTCTTCGTATGCCCTTTTGGTAGTTATAAAGCTTATTCTCAAATCCTTTGCTAGCCCTCTGATAGAC
>JAZOCZ010000035.1:0-7540 GCA_045596755.1 Eubacteriales bacterium
GGTCCGATTCCCGTCACCCGCTCCATCTGTCCGGATACACTGTATCCGGATTTTTTTTTACAATAATATAAAACAGGAGATTTAAGATGAACCCAATAGTTACTTTTACAATGGAAAACGGTGATACGTTCAAAGCAGAACTCTATCCTGAAATCGCTCCCAATACTGTCAATAATTTTATTTCTTTGATAAACAATGGTTTTTATAACGGTTTGATTTTTCATCGCGTTATAAAGAATTTCATGATTCAGGGTGGTTGCCCCAAAGGTGTAGGTATCGGTGGTCCAGGATACACGATAAAAGGTGAATTTGCACAGAACGGTTTTACAAACGATTTAAAACACACCCCAGGCGTTCTTTCAATGGCAAGAGCAATGCATCCCGATTCTGCAGGCTCTCAATTCTTCATAATGCATAAAACCTCCCCTCATCTCGATGGTGCTTATGCAGCTTTTGGAAAAGTTATTGAAGGACTTGAAATAATTGATAAAATAGCAAACGTTTCAACAAACGCAATGGATAAACCCATAGAAGAACAAAAAATAAAAACTGTAACGGTAGACACAATGGGCGTTGAATATCCCGCACCTACAAAACATGAATAAAATAAAGGGCGTTATTTTTGATTTGGATCATACCCTATTCAACAGATACGCAACATTTGAAGCGTTACAAGATGTTTTTTATAACTCGTTAAAAGAATATCTCTCGGAGAAAGTAACTCCGAGAGATATGTATATTGCACTAAAAAACGGTGATAAGCAATTTCTCTATTACGGATGGGATGAAATTGCAAGATACGTTTTCGGTTTAGGTTATTTTAAAACTCCAATTACAGAAAAACAGTTCAACGATACGATTCTAACTTGTTTCATGGAAAAAGCCGTTCCTTATGATTTCACAATCCCAACTCTATACTCGTTGAAAAAATCGGGCTATAAAGTTGGACTGATTACAAATGGTAAGTCAGAATTACAAAGAAAAAAACTTTCTATGCTTAATCTTGAAAATATTTTCGATGAAATAATAGTAGGCGGTGAATTCGGAAAAAACAAACCCGATTTATCTATTTTTCATGAAATGTCGAGGCGTTTGAATATCAAAGAGAAAGAACTTATGTATGTCGGGGATCATCCTGTTAATGACGTTGATGCCGCTTCAAAAGCAGGATATGTAACCGTGTGGGTAAAATCAAACGGAACATGGATCGAAGGATGTAATAAACCTGATTTTGAAGTTGATTCAGTCAAGGAAATTCTTTCAATTTTTGGATTAGCAAATTAAAGAATAAGACTTAAAACGTAAGCTGAAACGCATGATGCAACGGCAACGGTTAAAAGTGATCTACCCATAAATGCAAGAACCAATGCAACTATCAAACCTAAAGATGCCGTATAAACGTTACCTGTTGAATAAATAACTGAAGGAAACGTCATCGCACCTAACACAGCATATGGCACGTAATGCAAAAAACTTTTTACGTACACGTTTGTTATCCTTTTTCTAACAAGGGTAAATGGCAACATTCTTATTAAATATGTAACTACTGCCATTACAAGAACGTACAGAAAAAACATCACTCTTCCTCCTTCACGGGCTTCACAAAAGCAGCTATGGCAGCACCGACAACTGCGCATATAATTATTGAAAAGCCTTCTGTGATTTCAATAAATGGAACGTAATATATGATCAGACTAACCAATACTGCAACGCAAATGGAAAGAAGAACTCCTCTTTCTTTTCTTGCAGGTGGAATTATTATGGCAATAAACATTCCATATATAGCGAGTCCGAGTGCAGATTTCAATGAATCTGAGAGTATTTCCCCTGCGAATGCGCCTAAAAACGTTCCCATAACCCAACCAACAAACGGAGTGAAAACCAATCCGTACATATATGCAGGATATATCCTATGTTTAGATGATGCAACACCAAATACTTCGTCTGTTATACCAAAAGAAACAAGAAGTCTGTCAAGTAAGGTAAAACTTGAATCTGCTTTTTGAGAAAGGGATAAACTCATAAGCATATATCTTAAATTTATTACAAGTTGTGTTATTGCCATTTCTATAAGCGTTCCGCAAGCTGCAATAATTTCTATTCCGGCAAGCTGTCCCGCGGAAGTTAAATTTGTTGCGGAAATCAGAATAGCACCGCCTCCGCTTATTCCATTTTTTAAAGCACTTATTGCAAATGCAAAGGAAACTGAAAGATATCCAAGGGCGATAGGAATCCCATCCTTTATTCCGCTAAAAAACTGTTTTCTTTTATTTTCCATAATATTTCTCCAAACCCAAATTATTGATATATTATCACATTATTTGATAAAATTCAAGCATAAAATCAAATCTTAAAATGTTAAAAATATTCTTCAAGTAAAAAGGAAGTTAAAATGGAATCAAAAAATTTCATCAGTAATTTCGGATCAAAAGTGTTCAGCGATGACGTTATGAAAGAAATGTTGCCAAATGATACGTATAACACGCTAATAAACACTGTAAAATCTGGCAAAGACCTTGACATAAGCGTTGCAAATACTGTTGCAAATGCTATGAAAGATTGGGCATTAAAAAAAGGTGCTACTCATTATTCTCATTGGTTTCAGCCATTGACAGGTATAACGGCTGAAAAGCATGATAGTTTTCTTTCATGCGACAAGGAAGGAAAGCCCATAATTGAATTTTCAGGTAAATGTCTTATCAAAGGCGAACCGGACGCTTCCAGCTTTCCGTCAGGCGGGCTCAGAGCAACGTTCGAAGCGAGAGGATATACCGCTTGGGATCCAACCTCTTATGCATTTATAAAGGACAATACCTTGTGCATACCAACTGTATTTTGTTCTCATGGCGGTGAAGCATTAGACCAAAAAACGCCGCTTTTGCGTTCAATGGAACTTATAAGCGAACAAGCCATAAGAGTATTAAAGCTCTTTGGCAAAGATGCTTCGAGAGTAGATACAACCGTAGGTGCAGAGCAGGAATATTTCCTTATAGACAGAGAACTTTACAATAAAAGAACTGACCTTTTGTTTTGCGGAAGAACCTTGTTTGGAGCGAAACCTCCAAAAGGACAAGAACTTGACGACCATTATTTTGGTGCAATAAAGCCCCGTATTATCTCATTTATGAAGGAGTTGGATGAAGGACTCTGGAGCATGGGTGTATTTGCAAAAACAGAACACAATGAAGCCGCACCCGCACAACACGAGCTCGCACCAATATATACGATGGCAAATATTGCTTGTGACCACAACCAACTTATAATGGAAACGATGCGAAACGTCGCACACCGTCACGGGCTTGTTTGTCTTCTGCACGAAAAGCCTTTCGCAGGTTTTAACGGAAGCGGAAAACATAACAACTGGTCTCTCTTTACTGATACAGGCTTGAATTTGCTTAATCCAGGTAAATCCCCTGCTGATAACACGCAGTTTTTACTTTTCCTTTCCGCCGTTATCAAATCAGTTGATGAATACCAGAGCCTTCTCAGAATTGCCGTCGCAGGTGCCGGAAACGATCACAGACTTGGAGCAGCAGAAGCACCTCCTGCAATAATTTCAATATTTTTAGGTGATGAACTAACTGAAATCATTGATTCTATAATTAACGATAAGCAATACGAAAAAGCAGAGAAAATAAATCTTGAAATGGGTGTCAACGCTATTCCCAACATAGCAAAAGAAACAACCGACAGGAATAGAACCTCACCATTTGCATTCACAGGAAATAAGTTTGAATTCCGAATGGTTGGTTCTTCTCAGTCAATAGCCATAACGAACACCATGTTGAATACCATAGTTGCTGATGCTCTGAAAACTTTTGCGGATCATCTTGAAAAATGTCCAAAAGAAGATTTTGAAAAGAACGTCTCCGTACTTATTAAAGATGCACTTTCGAAACACAAGAGAATACTTTTCAACGGCGACGGATATTCAGACGAATGGAAAAAAGAGGCTGTTGCCCGCGGTCTTCTCAATCTTGAATCTACTGTTGATGCACTTCCCCATTTCCTTGACAGCGAAAATATAAATCTTCTCTCGAAATATGGCATACTAAAAGAAAGCGAAATACACTCTCATTATGAAATAATGATGGAAACATACAATAAAACCGTGAATATTGAATGTTTGACCATGCTTGATATGATTATGAAGGATATTTTGCCTTCAATTTCAAAGTATTGCGCAAAACTTTCAGATGCAATAATCATCAAACAAAAAGCAATTTCTTCATTGCAATGTCTTTTTGAAAAAGAAACGTTGGAGAAGCTCTCGAAACTTCTGGATGAAATTTATAAACTTTATTCAGAGCTTAAAAACGAGTCGGAAAACCTTCCATCCGATAAGTCCTCACTTGACATTGGAATCCATATGAAAGAAAAGATACTTCCTCTGATGTCAAAATTGAGAAAGGCTGTTGATGAAGCCCAACTTTACGTTGCAACAGATTATTGGCCGTATCCTAATTATACAGACCTTATATATAAAATATAATACATATGAAAATCCCCTTGGAGCACTTTTCCAAGGGGATTCGATATTTTCAAGCAAACGTTTAATGATTATGCAAAAGAAAGCATATGATCAAGGTCTCTTATAATATCTTCGCAGTTTTCAATACCTACGGAGAATCTGAGAAGTGTATCCGTTAGACCAATTTCTTCTCTGATTTCAGCAGGAATTGACCAATGAGTTTGAGTGAGAGGATATGTAATAAGAGAATTTACACCGCCCAAACTTTCAGCAAACATAATTATTTTTCCCGAGGTAAGAACTTCATTTACATTCTTGTTACTCTTTAAAGTAAATGAAATCATTCCACCAAAACCGGATGATTGTTTTTTTGATACCTCGTAAGATTTATGTTCAGGCAAGCCAACGTAGAAAACTTTGTCAACTTTAGGGTGATTCTTTAAAAATTCTGCGCATTTTAATGCATTTTCCTGATGACGCTCCATACGAAGTGCAAGAGTTTTGATTCCACGTGTAACAAGCCAACTATCCATTGGAGCAAGGGCTGCTCCTTGTGTTTTTGTTATGTATTCAAAATGTTTTTCCAATTCAGCAGAATTCACAACAACAAATCCTGAAATCGTATCATGATGTCCCGCTAAAAATTTAGTTCCGCTATGAACAACAATATCTGCACCAAGTTCTATCGGACGTTGGAAATATGGTGAAAGAAAGGTATTATCAATAACAAGTAAAGCGTTATGTGCTTTTGCAATTTCAGAAAGTTTTGCTATATCAGCAACAGTCATCATTGGGTTTGTTGGTGTTTCAGCAAATATCATCTTCGTTTCGGGAAGCATGGCTGCTTCCACAGCATCGTTGTCATCAATGGGAACAAAAGTGTGTTTTACACCGTATTTAATGAAAAATTCTGCAATCTGACGGTATGTACCACCGTAAATATCGTTTGACAGAACAACGTGATCTCCAGATTTTAAAAGTGAGAAACATGCGAGAACAGCAGCAAGACCGCTTGCGAAAGGAAAGCCGGCAACACCGTTTTCAAGCATCGCAATAAGATTTCCAAGTTGGTCTCTCGTTGGGTTATTACATCTGCTGTATGAATATTTAATGCCAGAGTTTATACCCGTATTCTGAAAAGTTGACGTTTGATATATAGGTGTGCTTACGGCACCTGTCAAAGGATCTACTCCATCGTAACCTCTGACAACTTTTGTATCTATGCTCAAACCTTCTCTTTTGGATTTATCTATCATTACAAAAACCCATTTGCAAAATCGCAAACCCTTTCAACATTTATTTTTATTATTATATGAAAATTTTTTTAAAATGACACACAAATAAATTATTTTATCAATACAGGCTCAAATCCTAAAAAATCAGATGATATCAATTTTAATTCCGTGTTACCGTATTTATGAATAAGATATCTTTTATCCGCAGAATGGATATGCCCGTAAAAACATCTGTTTATTTTTTCTCTGACGAGGGTTTTACAAATTGGAACGGAAACGTCTCCTCGGTATGCAGGTGGATAATGCAGGAAAACTATTATTTCTTCATCGTCTTCCCTCAATGCTTTCCCGCATTCAATCGACATTTCAAGTCTTCCTGATTCCCTCGAAATAATTTTTTCATCGTCAGCGGAAGGATTATTTTCAACGATCCAACCTCTGGTTCCGCATATGATTTTATCTTCAACCCTATACGCATTATTATAAAGTATGGAAATGGAATCAAACCTGTTTTCTATCAAAAATTCATCCAATTTCTTTTTTGTTTGCCACCAGTAATCGTGATTTCCCTTGCCTATTATCTTTTTCCCAGGAAGCGAATGTACAAATTCAAAATCAGGCTTTGCTTCCTCCAAAGTCATTCCCCACGAAAGATCCCCAGGAAGAATAACTGTGTCATCATCATTTATAAGCCTTCTCCAATTATCTTCAATGCGTTCATGATGTCTTTCCCAATTGTTTCCGAATATGTCCATAGGCTTTGAAACAGAAAAAGAAAGATGCAAATCTGAAATGGTATATATCACCGTTCTTTCTCCTTTCAAAAGAAATTTTAACAGATTTTCAGAATAAAGAAAAGCAAAAGGTAAATACTAAAAACGTACTGATGTACAAAATCAAAGAAAGGCTGGTATAAAACTATGAACAATATCACTTTAAACGACGTACCAAAGCATATAAAAGGAATCACCTGTAGCGTTAAAGATTGTATTCATCACGATATGGAAAACTATTGTACAGCAAACAGCATAAGCGTAGGACCAAGCAACGCATCCTGCTGTTCTGAAACAGTTTGTGCAACGTTCAAAAAAAGATGCAAGGACAACTGCGCTCCTGATTACAAAGGTTAAATCAATCCACAATCCTTATTCCTTGAAAATTCAATAACTCTTTCGGGAATTTCTTGCTTTTCAATAACAGAATTGAAGCGTTTTTCTGCTGATTTAAGGGAATAGAGATTTGTCGGAATATTAGTTTTGCTGATGCTTTGAAGTCTTTCGAGGGCTTCAAAGTCATCGGCAGGAATTTCCGAACCAAGCGATTCAAGAACAGCGTTTGAAAATTTATAAGGAGAAGCGGTAGAAACGACAATAGTCTTTATATTATCCCCAGTTTCTTTCATGTATGCATCAGTAGCACATAAAGCAACCGCAGTATGAGGATCGATAAGATATCCATATTCATCAAAATAACATTTTATTGTATTTTGAGTTTGATCCTCGTCGGCAAAATAGCCTTTGAAATCCTTATTTAAAATTTCTCTTACGTCATCAGAAACGGTGAAAATTCCATTTTCAAAAAGTTCTTTCATCCATTTTTCGCAATTTTCGTTTCCTGCAACCATGCAAAGAAGTCTTTCGAGATTACTGGAAATCAAGATATCCATTGAAGGAGAAATCGTTGTATAGAATTCACGACGTCTGTCGTAAACTCCCGTTTTAAAGAAATCATATAAAATCTTATTCGAGTTTGAAGCACAAATAAGTTTTGCAAAAGGAATTCCCATTAGTTTTGCTATATATGCAGCAAGGATATTACCAAAATTACCCGTCGG
>JAZOCZ010000036.1:0-3509 GCA_045596755.1 Eubacteriales bacterium
ATAACTACGCTATCGGGTTCTTCTTCTGTTGCAAGAACAGCGTAATCTTCATCTTTGTAGGTTACGGAATCAAGAATGGTAAATTTTTCTGTTTTTCCTTCCTTATCTGTAAGTTCGATAACAAAATCTTCTGCATATAAACTTCGTTCAAGCGAAAAAGTTATTATTAATCCTGATTTTTTCGAAACATGGAACTTGAACAAAAGATAACTATAAACGACTTCTCATAGAAGAAAGCGCGTTTATGAGGAGTTTTGGTTTAATACAGTTTTCCAAACTACAATGAAGATTGTAAGCTGAATTATTAGAAAGAGGTTTGTCCCGAAATGAAGATCAGACCTCTTTTGATTTCGAGTTTACAAGTCAACGCTTTTCTTCACTTGCCATAAATTAAATCCGAATATAAAACTTCGGATCACCAAAAGGTAACCCGAAGTTAATTAGTATAATATTTTCTTTCGACAAAAGGTCAAAAAGATTCTTTTTCGTTTCACGAAACGAAACGCTTCTTGGTTCGAATCACCGCTTCACGTTCAATCTGTGAGCAAGCGATATTTTGCAAACAATTAAAGCTGAGGACCTGCTGCAACGAGAGCTTTACCTGCTTCGTTTCCGGTATACTTAACAAAGTTCTTGTTGAATCTGGAAGCGAGGTCTTTTGCCTTTGTTTCCCATTCGGAAGCATCTGCATAAGTGTCACGAGGATCAAGAATTGCAGGGTTTACGCCAGGAAGAGCTGTAGGAACTTCAAGGTTGAAGTAAGGAATTGTCTTTGTTTCTGCCTTGAGGATAGAACCGTCAAGGATAGCGTCGATAATTCCACGGGTATCTTTAATGGAGATACGTTTGCCAGTGCCGTTCCAACCTGTGTTTACGAGGTATGCTTTAGCACCGCTCTTTTCCATTTTCTTAACAAGCTCTTCAGCATACTTTGTAGGATGGAGTTCCAAGAAAGCCTGACCGAAGCAAGCAGAGAAGGTAGGTGTGGGTTCTGTGATTCCACGTTCTGTACCTGCGAGCTTGGATGTAAAGCCTGAAAGGAAGTAGTATTTTGCCTGATCAGGTGTGAGGATGGAAACAGGAGGAAGAACGCCGAAAGCATCTGCAGAAAGGAAGATTACGTTCTTTGCATCGGGAGCTGCAGAAACAGGGCGAACAATCTTTTCAATGTGATCTATAGGATAAGAAACACGTGTGTTTTCTGTTACGGAACCGTCTGCAAAGTTGCAAACGCCGTTGTCATCAACTGTAACGTTTTCAAGAAGAGCATTGCGTTTGATTGCCCTGTAAATATCAGGTTCGGATTCTTTGTCAAGGTTGATAACTTTTGCGTAGCATCCGCCTTCGAAGTTGAATACACCGTTGTCATCCCAGCCGTGTTCGTCATCACCGATAAGGAGACGTTTGGGGTCTGTGGAAAGGGTTGTTTTACCTGTTCCTGAAAGACCGAAGAACAATGCTGTGTTTTCACCGTTCATATCTGTATTAGCAGAGCAGTGCATGGAAGCCATGCCTTTGAGAGGGAGGTAGTAGTTCATCATGGAGAACATACCTTTTTTCATTTCTCCGCCGTACCATGTGTTAAGGATAACCTGTTCGCGGGATGTGATATTGAATACAACTGCTGTTTCGGAGTTGAGACCGAGTTCTTTGAAGTTTTCAACCTTTGCTTTGGATGCGTTGTAGCAAACGAAGTCAGGTTCGAAGTTGGCAAGTTCTTCTTCGGAAGGATTGATGAACATGTTCTTTACAAAGTGTGCCTACCATGCCACTTCCATGATGAATCTGATTGCCATTCTTGAGTCAGCATTTGCACCGCAGAATACGTCTACAACGTAAAGTTTTTTGTTGGAGAGTTCTTTAACTGCGAGTTCTTTCAATGCATTCCATGTTTCCTTTGAGCAAGGATGGTTATCATTTTTGAATTCGTCAGATGTCCACCAAACTGTGTCTTTTGAGTTTTCATCCATAACGATGAACTTATCTTTAGGTGAACGGCCTGTGTAGATACCCGTCATAACGTTAACTGCGCCGAGTTCTGTTACTTTGCCCTTTTCATAGCCTTCGAGAGAAGGATCTGTTTCAGCAACGAACAAATCTTCGTAAGAAGGGTTATGAATGATTTCTGTAGCATTGGAAATGCCGTACTTGCTTAAATCGAGTTTTTTCACTTGAAGTACCTCATATTTTTTATTTTATTTTTTTATTTTTGTAATGTATATATGTTTATTCTTTTTTGAAAGAATAAGCTAACCTCTTATAGTATACCACAATTTTTTCCAATTTACAATAGGATAATTAAAAATTGTGAAACTAAAACTACTGCAATAAGTGCTACGGGATATGTAGCGGCATAAGCTGCGGCAACGTCTTCCGTTCCTGCTGTGGAAATAAGCGTTCCCAACGCGGGTGTGCTTGTCATACCGCCTGTAAGCGAACCCAAGTTGTTAAGAAGCGAAAGTTTAAGCACGTATTTTGCAAAGAAGAAACCTATAATCATGGGAAGTATTGTCATAATCATACCGTATACAAAATACATAGGGTCAAAGTTTGCAACAAATTCAGCACCGCCAGGTATTCCTGCACCCACAAGGAACAACACCAAACCCAACTCTCTGAACAGTTTTAACGTGTTTTGGGAAGGCATTATGCTAACTGCACCGATTCTTCCGAAATGACCTAAAATCAAGCTTACAAGCAAACAACCGCCTGTTGTTGTGAGCGAAAAACAAGTTCCAGAAAGTCCATTTGAGGAAAGAGGAATCTTTATCTGACCGATAAACGTACCCAAAACTGCCGCAAGTGAGAAAGCGGCAATTCCCATATGGTCAATTTGGAAAAGTTTCTTTTCTGTGGTTTTCTTTTCTTCTTCCGTTTTGATAACGAGCTTTGCTCTTTCCGCTGTCATGTCGGCTTTCATAATTTTGGGGACAAGCTGAACAAAAAGAACAACGCCTATAACACCGAAAATATAGGCTATACCGTGTCCTACGGATACAAGACCTGTATACTGCTCTGCCACAGTAGCTTTAGCTGCTGAAAAAGCAGGTGTTGACGTAAGCGAACCTGAAAGCAAGCCTACTATCATAGCAACAAAGCCGTCCTGTTCTGTGATACTTGCACCGTATCCAAAAACTTCGCCCATACCTATACAAGCAGCTGCGGCAAGTCCGCCTGCCACGATAACTACAAGACCAATAAGAACGTAGGACTTGAAATTCTTTTTGAAGTTTCCAAAGAATTTCGGTCCTGCTATATATCCTACAGAAGTAACGAAAAGAATCAAACCGAAACTTTCAACTATTGAAAGTCCTGTATCAAAGTTGTACGGTTTTGAAGAGAAGTCAAAAACAAGCTCCTTTGCTTCGTTTACGCTGAAAAACAAAGCTCCGCATGCAAGCGCAATAATATATACGCCTGCATCTCCGAGAGAAATCCCTTTTATTGTTATTCTTCCGAATGCATAGCCTAAAAAAAGAACAGAGAAAATAACAACTAAAAGTGTGGAA
>JAZOCZ010000037.1:0-3474 GCA_045596755.1 Eubacteriales bacterium
CCGTCCCGAAATGGGAAAGGCGGTAAATAACGTAAAAACGGCTCTCAGCGAGCTTATCGAAACACGCAGAGAGGAATTGAAGCTGAAGGCTTCGGAAATTTCTCCCGATTTTGACTGCACCGTTCCCGGAATTGAGCCACAGATTGGCGGACTTCATCCCATAACACAGATGTGTTATGACCTTAACGATGCTTTTCGTTCCATGGGCTTTGAGATTTTCAGCGGTCCTGAAATAACAAGCGAATATTTTGCATTTGATAACCTTAATTTCCCTCCCAACCATCCTGCCCGTGAAAGTATGGATACTTATTGGCTCTTTGGACATGACAGCGGAGAAGCAAACGAAAAGCTTTGTCTCCGTCCTCACTTGACGGGTGATAGCGTTCGCTATATGCAGACCCATAAACCTCCTTACAGATTTGTATACCCTGGCAGAGTTTACAGAAACGAAACCACAGATGCACGTCACGAAAGAGCATTCTTCCAATATGAAGCTCTTATCGTTGATAAGGATTTCACATATACCGCAGGTAAGGTTATGATAAAGAGCATCCTTTCCAAGGTTTTCGGACAGGACGTTCCCGTAAGAATGAGAGCAGGCTTCTTCCCATTCGTTGAACCTGGATTTGAAATTGATATGGGATGTCTCGTTTGCGGCGGTAAGGGTTGCAGCGTTTGTAAACACGTTGGCTGGATTGAAATAATGCCCGGTGGAACGCCTCATCCAAACGTTCTTCGTGCGGCAGGTCTTGACCCTGATGAATATACGGGCTTCTACGTTAACATCGGTCTCGACAGATTGGTTATGATGCGTTACGGTGTGGATGACGTTCGTTTGTTCCACGGCACAGACCTCCGATTCCTGAAGCAGTTCCGTTAAGGAGGAAATGAAAGATGAAAGTATCACTTAATTGGATAAAAGATTACGTTAAACTTCCCGATGATATGGATCTTAAAAGGCTTGCTTATGACCTTACAATGTCTACGGTAGAGGTTGAAGGTGCTGAAAGCCTTGCAGAAAGCTTTGATAAAATCATCGTGGGCGAAATAAAAGAGGTTCTTCCTCATCCGAATGCTGACAAGCTCCGCGTTTGCAAGGTTGATATTGGAGAGGGCGATATCAAGGATATCGTTTGCGGTGGTTCTAACCTTGAGATTGGAATGAAAGTTGTTGTTGCTTGCCCAGGTGCTATGGTTCGTTGGCACGGTGAGGGTGAGCCTGTTGAAATCAAGAACACAAAGCTTCGCGGAGTTGCAAGCTTCGGAATGATTTGTGCCGCTGTTGAAGTGGGACTTGATGCGCTTTTCCCTGCAAAAGACGACCATGAAATAATGGACGTAACCTCATTTGACGTTCCCGCAGGAACTCCCATAGCAAAGGCTCTTGACCTTGATGATATTATCCTTGAAATTGATAATAAATCAATGACAAACCGTCCTGACCTTTGGGGACATTACGGTATCGCAAGAGAAATTGCCGCTCTTTACGACCTTCCTCTCGTTGAATTTGAAAAATACGTTCCCGAAACCAATGAATCCTACGACGTAAGAATCAAGGACGTTGAACGTTGCCCTCGATATATTGGTGTACGTGTTGAAGGACTGTCCGTTAAACCTTCTCCATTTGAGATGCAGAGCCGTATCTGGAGAGTTGGTATGAGACCTATCAACGCACTTGTTGACGTTACCAACTACGTTATGCTTGCAACGGGACAACCTACCCACGTTTTCGATTCCAACCATATTATCGACCATATTGAAGTAAGACGTGCCGAAGAAGGCGAAAAGCTCAAGCTCCTCAACGATAAGGACCTTGCCCTTTCTGCTGATGACCTTGTTATCGCTGATAATGAGGGAGCAGTTGCCCTTGCAGGCGTTATGGGCGGAGCAAAGGATTCCGTTTTGCCCGAAACCGAAAGCGTAATCCTTGAAGTTGCAAACTTTGAGTCCCGCGGCGTTCGCAGAACAGCACTCCGTTACGATAACCGAACAGAGGCTTCCTCCCGCTATGAAAAAGCCGTAGACCCCGAACGTTGCGATCAGGCTCTTTCCCTTGCCATGAAACTTTTCGCAGAACTTTATCCCGAAATGAAAGTTACTGCGTTCAAGGACGAATATCCGAATAAACTTCAGAGAAAAGAAATTGACGTTGATTTCGATTGGCTCGACAGACGTCTCGGAAAACGTATTCCTCAGGAAATAGTTGCCCGTAAGCTTGGAACTATGGGCTTTGACGTAACATTTACTGAAAAGGGTATGCATATCGTTGTTCCCACGTGGCGTTCAACGGGAGACGTTTCCATAAAAGCTGATATTATGGAAGAAGTTGCCCGTATGTACGGATATGAAAACTTCGAAGCAACCACAATTACCACATCCTTTGACGGTGCTGTAAATCAGCTTGAAGTTGACCTTGTTCGTAAGGTTAAGGAATACCTCGCTTTCCGTTGCAATATGCAGGAAATCTTCACTTATCCTTGGATGACAGACGAGTTTGTGAATGCTTTGTTCCCCGATACAAACGGAATATTGGCTCTTGCAACTCCCCCTGCACCAAACGAAAGATTTGTTAAATCATCTCTCCTTCCGAATATCTGCAAAGCAATAGTTAAAAACGAACGTAACTTTGGTGAATTTGATATTTTCGAAGAAGCACAGGTTTTCTATGACGGTGAATATACGTCGGAATACAAGGGCGAACAGCTTCCAAAGCAGAAAAAACATTTAGGCTGTGCTTTCGTTGGAAGCTCTGAAAAGGTTGCAGAGCTTTTCCGTAAGGCAAAGGGTGTTATTGGTATGATGCCAAGATATACCCATATGGAAGGCTTCACCTTTGAGAAAACGGAAAAACCTTATTGGGCAGACGAAACCGTTTGGCTCAATATCTGTCTTAACGGCAAGAAAATTGGTGACCTTGCACTTCTTTCAAAGAAAGCTGCTCTTGCTTGCGGAATAAAGGTTCTTTCCGCAGTTCTCGTTGAACTTGATATGGACGAACTCGTTCCTTTCAAATCAAGAACTAACAGATACGTTGCAATGTCAGACTTCCCAACGAACGATTATGACCTTTCATTCCTCGTTGATTCCATGGTTAAATGGGACGATATCTATGAATGTGTAATGGGTAAGAAGAACGAATTGCTTAAAGACGTTTCCTTCGTTGAGGAATACAAGGGAAAACAGATTCCCGCAGGCAAAAAGTCCGTTACCATCCGCCTTGTTATTGCTTCCAATGAAAAAACTCTTACAAGCGACGAAATTGAAAACGTTGCAAAGAGTGTAATCAAGAAATTGACTAAGGGTGTGGGCGCAGACATCCGCACAGCTTAAGAATCACCCTCTTCTTTTCTCTTTCCGTGAAAGAAAAAAGAAGCAAAAGAGAAAGCGAATGTTTAATTGCAAGTCAAAACAAATATCTTAATCCGCATGTTGTGTAAAGAATCCCCCATGGTGAGTGTTGCTCACCGTGGGGGA
>JAZOCZ010000038.1:0-3197 GCA_045596755.1 Eubacteriales bacterium
TTAATAATTTCTATAAATATAATTAAGTCTTCCCAGAGGGGCGGCGTCGCCCAATTCGTAGAAAGCTTCCATGTTGGAAATCTTTACTACTGAATCTGCCCATTTGAAGCTGATATTGATTTCGCTGTAATCCCTGATTCCAAGCATTGCGAGGGGAACAGCAATCATCATTTTGTTGTCTTTTACTCTATATGAAACTTCGCCCATGGTTTTGTAGTTGTAGGAATTTGCTTCTTTGCTTTTAGAAACCTTAGAGACGGTTGTTGTAAACTGACTTTTCGCTTCGTGATTTATAATATAATCGTAGCCATACCAACCGTTTGATCCTTTACCGTCCGTGTTTATAAAGAGTTGCATCCATGCGGAATCCGTATCGTACATGGAGATATCTTCTGCTGTTTCAACGTAGAAATAAAGGTTTTTCGTATCAGACGTTACTTTTGCGGAAACTATATCGTTTCTGCCTGTCTGGTTTATGTAGTGGTTGTTTCCAAATCCCGTTTCGAATCTGTCGTCGCAATCGCTTTTTGGGTCTGTATAAGTGATTTTAACGCTGTCCCATTGGTCAAAATCGCCTGTTACGTTAATAGCTTTTCTGCTATCCTGAATAATAACAGGAGCTGTACCTTTGAGTTCTGAAATATTTGAAATGAGCTGGAGATAATAATTATCAAAATACAAACCTCTTGTCATTTCAAGATCACGGCTGTATTCAGTATTAAAGGCATCAATGAATGATATTTCCTGTCCCTCAAACATTCCTGGCTGCTGTCTTTGTGCAATCCATTCGTTCCAGCCTGTAACGAGAACGTATTTTATGTTTTTGGTGGGGTCGTTCACAGATTCTTCCAAGCAGGAAAAAACTCTGTCCCATTGGGCTTGGAAATTATATCCGTATTTGTAGGAATCCGCTGTTACGGGTTTTGTGCTTTCTGCCTGAGTTATTCCAACGGTTGATCTGCCTCTGTTGGATTCATTACCGTAAAGACCTGAGCTTGAAAAAATTATGTTTCCACTATGCTGAGCGACGGAAACGCTTATTGCCTCTCCAACGCCTTCTTCATTTTGGTATACGCCTTGAGGCCATTTGAAATCGATCCATGGCCAGCCGTCTGGACGATCTGCTTCCGTTGGCCACTGGGAGATTTTCACCGTAAAGAAATCATCAATATTGAAATTTTTATCATCAGCTATGATAACGGGTTTTCCGTCAACCATAAACCATGTATCAGGATAATAGTTCTTTTGGTATATTTCATCGTAATAGGTGCGTACGGACTGCTCTGAACCTGCTTTTGTAAAGAAAACGATTTGAGGAGCATCGTAGCCTTGCTCGTTCATCTCGTGACATACCTTCATAACGAGCTTTGCGTTGTTTAGGTATGTGAAACCATTTCCTATATCAAAATAAAGGAAGTCTATGTTTGCATTGGAAAGAAGCTCCATATGCTTACGTATGATCCATTCGTCTCTTGAATGGTAATATCCGTAAAGGGGCTCGCCCCAGAAATGCCACTCGCCTACGTTTCCCCAAGCACCGCAAGACAAGCTCTGTGCCGCTGTGCCGTATTTGGCGATTATCTTGTTTATATCGTAAACCCCTGGGTCGCCATGCTCTCCCAACCAGAGAAAATAGAAAATTCCAACGTAGAATTCTCCATTGCTACCGTAAAAACCAACTTCTCTTGAATCGGGAAGATATCTCTTTAAATCATCCGTTGCCGCATAGCCGCCTTGTGTATAATTTACGTTATTTGGCACGGTGTATGAAATAGGTGAACCGTTATTCTTATATGAGATAGTAACTGTTCCGTCGCCGTTATCCTTTATATCGAGCGTGCCGTCAAAGTTATCCAAATCGGATACAACTTGCTCTACGTATTCGGGCGTGTCCCATTCAACGTCGCCTGGTTTATTGATTCGTCCTACCTTGAATTTTTGTAAGTCAAAGCTTTCTGCTTTTTCCAACGTTTCAAAGCCCGCTATATATTTTATATCCACAGTAATGCCTTCTGCTATGGTAGGGTCGATTCTGAACTCTGTGAAAGAAACGTCTTTTGCACACATTGGGCTGATATCCAATATCAAAGTTTTGAATTCTTCGGTTTTTTCAATTTCGTAGATAAAATACGCACCGTTCTGTCCCATCATTGTGCCGTCTGATCTGCTTACGTGCAGTTCGGCGTTGGTGTTTTCGCTTGATCTGTATACAATGCGGAGATACTTCATTTTTTCAGAAAGGATGTTAGGTCTTTTAAGGCATAAGAATGGGTCAAACGTTAAAGCCTTGAAGCTTACGTATCCTTCTTCTTGGTAGGAATATTCCACGTTGTTGATCCAATAAAACTGGTCCATGGTTTCTTTGCTTGAAAAGTCAACGAAATAATTGGGGAAGTCTTCGCTGAGCATGGTTTTATTATGTATTGCTCCATATTCGTCCGTCCAGACGTTTTCGTTGATATATTCTACGGGATCTCCTTCGGGTTCAGAATATTCTTCTCTTGACGTATCCGTTGAAACCTCGGAAGATACTTGCGACTCACTTGATGCCGAGCTTTCGTCTGTTTTGTTGTCAGTACATCCTGCAAAAGAGGAAGTTAACGAGGCTATAATTAACATGATGCTTAATAATTTTAATTTTTTCATTTCAACCTCAATATTCACTTTAGATAATTTGCTTAAATTGTACAATAAAAATCCCTGATTGTCAATAGAATTTGTGTAATTATAATTAAATATGTAAGTAAATTTTAAAAGACGTATTGCATTACGGAAAAAAGTATGTTACAATATGGAAAAGTAGGCTGACGACAAAGTAGGAGGCAAGAGGCAAGAGGGAAGGAAATTTTTCTCCCGTTGGTCGAAACCATAAGGCAAGAGGCAAGAGGCAAGAGGCAGGAGGGAAGGAAATTTTTCTCCCGTTGGTCGAAAAATATTTTATATAAATGCTTTTCGAACGCAGAGAGAAAAGCTACCTTTATTCCGCATTCCGCATTCCGCATTCCGCATTCCGCATTCCGCATTCCGCATTCCGCATTCCGCATTCCGCATTCCGCATTCCGCATTCCTCAATTCCGCATTCCGCATTGGAAAAAAGTTCCGCATTCCGAATTAACCTTAAAGAAAGGATTCAACATGAAGCTTAACTACAAACGAACGGTGCTTGTGGGAATGGCATTCTTTCTCATAACGTGCTT
>JAZOCZ010000039.1:0-30308 GCA_045596755.1 Eubacteriales bacterium
CCTCTTGCCCATAGACTCGGTATTCAGAGGATTAAGCAGGAGCTTGAAAATCTCAGCCTATTCTACCTCGATCCTATTGGCTACGAGGAGGTACAGGGCGGTATAGATAAAAAATTCGGTCAAAACCGTGATTTTCTCAATTACTCTAAGGAGTTTATCCAAACCAAGCTTGCCGAAAACGGCATAAACGCAAATATTGAGGGACGAGTTAAATCGGTTTACAGCTTATACCGCAAGATGTATTCGCAAAACAAGTCCTTTGACGAAATCTATGATTTCTACGCTATAAGAATCATCGTGGATACCGAGCTTGAGTGCTACACGGCACTCGGCCTTGTTCACGAGATGTTCCATTCTATTCCGGGTAGATTCAAGGATTATATTTCAACCCCAAAACCTAACCTTTACCGTTCTATTCATACGACGGTTATTGGTCAGAGCGGTGTTCCCTTCGAGGTTCAGTTCAGAACCTGGGATATGCATCAGACCGCAGAATACGGTCTTGCTGCACATTGGAAGTATAAGAGCGGTGAGGCGTCCGAACAATCCTTCGATGAAAAACTACAATGGATAAGAACCCTTCTCGATACGGTAAGCGAAGAAGATGACCCCGATGAATTTTTCAGACCTTTGAAGGTTGACTTCTTTGAGGATGAAATTTTTGTGTTTACTCCAAAAGGCGACGTTGTTGACCTTCCCGCGGGTTCTACCTTGATAGATTTTGCGTACCATATCCATTCTGCTATTGGAAACCGTATGGTAGGTGGCAAAATAAACGGTAAAATAGCTCCCATTGATACGGTTCTTGAAACGGGGAGTATAGTTGAGATAATAACCTCGTCAACCTCAAAAGGACCTGGGCGTGGCTGGCTCAAAATAGTCCGCACGGGTGAGGCGAGAAGTAAAATAAGACAGTTCTTCAAAAAAGAAAGAAGAACGGAAAATATTGCTGTAGGTAAAGCGGAAGTTGACAAAGAACTTAAAAAATACGTAAAACATTTAAACGAAGTTCAGAAAGAGGAAATTATCCGCAATATCTGCGAAAGAGTTGGAGTTTCTGAACCTGACGACCTTTATAATAACATTGGTTATGGAGGTTTTTCAGTTTCGAAGATATCAGCTAAATTGAAGGATGAAGCCGAACGTGTGACGGGTAAGGAAGAAGAAAAAGAGGAAATACGTATTCCTGAAACGGTAAAACCCGATAAACCTACGGGAAATTCGGGCGTTGTGGTTGACTCTGTCGGAAACCTTGAAGTTAAATTTGCCCGTTGTTGCAGTCCGCTGCCAGGTGATAACATTATTGGCTTCGTAACGAGGGGACACGGTGTTTCCATTCATAAATACGATTGTCCTAACGTGGCGTTGGGACTTGAAAATCCTTCGCAGAAGGACAGATGGCTCGTTGCAACCTGGGCTGAAAAAAGCGTCAGGGGTAAAACCCGCTTTGAAGCAAATCTTAAAATTTTCATGGAACGTATTCCCGATGCGTTCAAAAACGTGACTACGGGTATTTCCGCTTTGAATATGGATATGACGTCCTTCTCCATGACGGAAAACCCAGATATTCTTACGGCTGAAATAACGGTCAAGTGTGAAAACGTTGAATCCTTGAATATAATAATGAACGGACTCAAAAAAATAAAAGGCGTTATTTCTGTTAAGAGGGGGAGTTAGCATTGGTATTGGTAGTAAGCCGTGTTCACAGAGCATCTTTGGATGCGGACGGTGTGCATGTGAGCGAAATAAATAAAGGACTCCTCGTATACGTAGGAATAGCTGATGGCGATACGGAAGAAAACGTTGCCAAGGGAGCGGAAAAGGTGTCGAATCTTCGAATTTTTCCAAACGACGAGGGGAAAATGTTTTATTCCGTCAAGGATATAAAAGGTGAAGTTATGGCAGTTTCCAATTTCACCCTTTGCGGAAACGTTAAAAGCAGACGTCCCGATTTTACTAAGGCGGCAAAGCCCGACGTGGCGAATGATTTGTTTGAATACTTCAAAAAAGAGCTTTCAAAAAACGTGGAGACGAAAAGCGGTGTTTTCGGGGCTCATATGGAGATAGAAGCAAAACATGACGGGCCTGTCAATATAGTTATAAATATTTAGAAATTCCGAGGGTAAAGAGAAATGCAACTGTTTATCGATAATAAAACTGAATACCTGAACAATTATTATTTTCAGACTCTTTGCCTTTTGTATTATCCCGGGGAAAAATTTCCTTTGGAGAGCGATAGCACAAATAAGGCTGAATTTGCTCTTTGGGAGGAAAACGGAACTATTTTTGCAAGAGCAACCCTTTCTGCTGACGGAAGAACGGAAACGGGAATTTTTTCTGCGGGATGTGAGATAATAAACGGCGGAGATATGGATTCTGCCGCAGAAGCTGTAGTTGGCAACGCATATTTGTTGGCAGGAAAAAAGCTTTTTGGATTTTTGCCCCCTTGGGGAAGCCTTACGGGTTTGAGACCTGTTAAAAGGGCAGGATATTATTTGTCAAAGGGATTTGACAGAGATTACGTTCTTGACCTTTTTTCAAAGGCTTATAACGTGTCAGAGGAAAAGGCAAACCTTTCCGTTGATATAGCAAAAAGGGAAGCGAAACTTTTAGAAGGCAGAGAAAAGGATTCATGCTGTCTTTACGTTGCAATTCCTTTCTGCCCCACAAGATGTGCTTATTGCTCCTTCGTTTCATACAGTAACGCAAAACTTTTCAAAACCATTCCCGATTATCTTGTGAGGCTCAAAGAGGACATAGGAAGAACGGGAAAAATAATAAATGAATTGGGCTTGAAACTGACTCATATATATATCGGAGGCGGTACGCCCACAACTCTTTCCGCAAATGATCTTTCCATGCTTCTTTCTCATATGGAGCAAAGCCTTGATTATTCCAATCTTAAAGAATTTACGGTTGAGGCAGGAAGAGCGGATTGTACTACTTTAGAAAAACTTCAGATTATAAAAGCGGGCGGTGCGGACAGAGTCAGCATAAACCCGCAAACTACAAACGATGAGGTTTTGAAGCTCATCGGAAGAAATCATACTTCAAAACAATTTTTTGAAGCGGCTGAAAACGCTTTCAAGGTAGGCTTCATTTCCGTAAATGCGGATTTGATAGCGGGACTCCCAGGGGATACGAAGGAATCCTTCGAAAAAAGCCTTTCAGACGTGATGAACGCAGGCTTTGACAATATAACACTTCATACCCTTTCAGTTAAAAACGCATCTCCCATAAGATTTGATATAGATGGAGTATACGACCCATTCGGTGCACAGGTGCGTGAAAACGTAGCCTTTGCTATGAAAACTCTCCGCGGGGAAGGATTTGAGCCTTATTACCTTTACCGTCAGAAAAACACGGTTGGTAACGGAGAAAATACGGGTTATGCAAAAGAGGGTAAGGAATGTCTTTATAATATACTTATGATGGAAGAACATTCAACAGTTTTTGCTTGCGGTGCTTCCGCCATAACGAAACTCGTTTCCGATGATGGTTCGAAAATTGTCAGAAAAGCCTTTCCAAAATATCCTTTCGAGTACCTTGCCGCACCAAAGGGAATAGGCGAGGACTTGATTATGAGTTTTTATGAGGAAAACAGAAATGGACAATAAACTCAGAAATGAAATAAATACAGCCGAATTGGCTTACAGAACTCAAGTTGAAAACGTTGTAGGTATGCTTATGGCAGACAGAGAAAGAAGATACGTTCTCATTTCGGGTGGAAGCGGTGCAGGAAAAACCACCACCACGAAGATTCTTGAGGAAATGCTTCTTGAACGTGGTAGGTACGTAAGTAAAATTTCTCTTGACGATTTTTATCTTGATGCTCTTTATGACGAGAATGGAAAATTCGTAATAGACGTTGAATCTCCCGAGGCTTTGGATTTGCCTTATCTTCGTGAATGCTTTGCAAAACTCGAACATGGAGAAACGGCAAAAATTCCCTATTTCAGCTTTAAATTGAAAAAACGCACGGAAGATTATACGGAAATAAAAATGCGTGAGGGTGAGGTATGCATTATAGAAGGACTTCACGCTCTCAACCCTAAAATATATGGTAAGGCGGTGGAAAGAAGTCATCTTTTGAAGGTTTTCTTACAACCCGTTCCCCAAAACGTTGAGGGACTTTCTGAACCGAGACTTTTAAGGCGAATGATAAGGGATTATTATCACAGAGCCGCTCCTGCCACCGTTACGTTTTCCATGTGGGATGGAGTGAGAGCAGGGGAGGAAAAATATATTCTTCCTTTCGTTCCCGATGCAGACGTTGTTATAAATACCTTTTTTTCGTATGAAACGGGTGCACTTAAGGCTGAGGGTGTAAAAATCCTTTCAGAAGTTCCAAATGACAGCATTTATTATGAAAGAGCTTTAGCACTTCTTAAAGAATTGGATAAATTCCAGACGTACGGTACGGAAGTTATTCCCGAAGATTCACTTCTTAACGAATTTACCAAATAAACGTTGAATAATCAATACACAGGATGTTTTCAATGGACTCAAATGCAAAGAAACAAACGCAGAGCTTTTTCAGAGAAGCTCTGGTTATCTCCATAAGTAATTTTGCCGTAAAAATAATAGGTGTTTTGTTCAAGATTCCCTTGACAAATATTCTTGGCGAGGCAATGGGTGCTTTTAACGCGGCTTACTCCATATATGCTATGCTTTATATGGTTTCAACCGCAGGCTTGCCCGTTGCCATATCCAAAATGATTGCTGAAGCATCGGGAAAAGGACGTAAAAAAGAATCAAAGAGAATATTTTTTCTATCCACTTTGATTTTTGGTATTATAGGTCTTATTGCCGCTCTTTTTATGTTCATTGGTTCGAGTGGGATAGCTGATTGGTCTGACCATAAAAACGCCGCTCTGGCAATGAAGGTAATCAGCCCCACTTTGTTTTTTATATGCATCGCTTCTGCAATTCGTGGATATTTTCAAGGGCTCAGATATATGGTGCCTACAGCAGCTTCACAGTTTATCGAAGCTTTACTTAAAATGCTTTTAGGCGTTGGCGGTGCTATGTATGCAGCTTCAAAGGGGTACAGCGGAGAGGTTCAGGCGGCTTTCGCTATCGTTGGACTTACTGCAGGCGTTTTTATCGGTACGGTTTATCTTGTTTTGTGCAAAGCTTTTTCAAAAAAGCAAAAAATAGAGGAGTTGGATTCTTCCTGCGACGGATACAAAGCTTTGGGTAAACGTATCGCCGCTATAGCATTGCCTGTAACAATTACGTCTTCCGCTTTGTATCTTTCTTCGTTTATGGATACGCTTGTAATCAATAAAAGACTTATTTATTCGGGATTTTCCGAAGATATGGCGGACAAGCTTTATACGGCTTATACATCCCTTTCAATAGCTATATCAGAGCTTTTGCCTTCAACCTTTGTTTATCCTATAGCCATAAGCATTCTCCCTTTCGTGTCGGGTGCTTTAGCGGCGAAGAAGCAAAAGGAAGCTGAGAAGAATATGATAAATTCCATAAGACTCAGCGGACTTATCGCTTTGCCTTGTGCGGCTGTTCTTTGCGCTTTGGCAAGACCTTGTATAGGTCTTATTTACGGAACGAGCTATAGTTACGAAGTGACATTCCTTGACGGAACGGTAAAAACACCTCTTGACGTAGCCGCTCCCGCTCTTTCTATCCTTGGAATAGGCGTTTTTTTCATCTCTATGGTTTCAACAACAAACGCTTTGCTTCAGGCTTGTGGAAAAACAATGCTTCCCGTTGTTTC
The DNA here is from genome assembly GCA_045596755.1 of Eubacteriales bacterium. Lineage (GTDB taxonomy): Bacteria > Bacillota > Clostridia > Oscillospirales > CAG-382 > SIG653. The sequence continues at coordinate 5,741 of JAZOCZ010000039.1, forward strand.
CGTGCTTTCAGGCGTTGCCTTACTTACAATTTGTGAAATAACTCTTGTGGGTAATGAAAGCGTTGGAATATACGGAGCTCCCATAAGCTCTATTGTTTGCTATGCTACAGCGTTCTCTCTCAATTTCTTGTTTTTGTGGAAAAAACAAGGCCTTAAGCTTAACGTGATAAAGCTTTTTGGAAAGAACCTTGTATCTGCGGTATGCTGCGGTCTCGGAGCGTTTGGAGTTTATAAAGCCGTCGCGCTCGTCGTGGATATTGATACAAGATTTGATTGTTTAATCTGCCTTGCCCCCGCAGGTGTCACCGCGGTGGTTATCTACGTCGCATTGACCTTGATTCTCAAAGGCGCAACAGCCGAGGAAATCGAACTTCTTCCAAAAGGCAGAACTGTAGCCGACTTCTTGAGAAGGAAGAATATAATGTGAGAGAATCCATTTTTCAAAAAAGTATTGACAAAACTAAAAGTATATTATAAAATTTTAATGTTAACATTGCTTTTTTGTAAAGCGGTTAAAAATGAAAAGGGTAATAAACATTTTTATTTCAATTTGTTTCTGGTAAGTATAAAGTTTTTAAACATTACAACGTTTGAAGGAAAAATAATCAACACAATTTTACTGCAAATGTAACGTTGACGCCAGATATTATAGAAGTTTGTAATCAACTTAGGGAAGGATAAATGTTAAATTTTACGGAAATGAAAAATCAAGGGTGAAAATAGGACATTTTTGTTCAATTGCGAAAGATACTTTGTTTTTATCAGGATGAGAACACTTTTTAAAACATTTTCAACTTTTCCGTATAACTATTACTTTGACACTGGAATGGATCTATCCAGAGAACCTATTATTGTAGAAGATGATGTTTTGATAGGACATGGTGTTACTGTTTTATTAGGAGTTACTATTGGTCAAGGTGCTGTAATAGGTGCGTGGAGTGTTGTTGCGAATGATGTACCGCCTTATGCCATATATGTAGGAAATAAAGTTATTAAATATAGGTATAAACAAGAATACATAGATAAAATGATGAAAATTGATTTTTCGAAATTGATAAAAGAAGATATCGAAAACAATGGTAAATAAGGAATTAGATGATAGCTTTTTTACCGATTTTTATAAGTCGCATTTGAAGTGATTTTCTGATAATTTATGAATTGAATAATATTATACTATTTAATGATGTGAAATTGAGGAGATTTGATATGAAAAAATTAAAATATATAATTGTTGCTCCTATTTGTTGTCGCACTGGTGGTAGCGTGGCTATGCGTGCTTTGTGCAAATATCTAAATGATATTGGAGAAGACGCTCGAATGTATTATACGTCATTTTTTTGGAAAGAAAAAAATATTATAAAAAAAATGCGTTCAGGAGTGTTGAAAGTTTTAAAGTTCAATATAGCCAAGTTTTCAAAAAGATTCAGAGAAAAATATGCTATTTCGAAAGATTTAAATTGCAGGCAGAAATATTTTCCTGTATTTGACAAAAATACAGTTGTAATTTATCATCAAGAAACTTATGGGAATGTTTTGAATGGGCCTTATATTGTTAGATGGTTTTTGTACCATAATCAAATATTGAAAAAAGATGGTGATAAGACTGTCAATTATGATAAAAACGACTTGTTCTTATGCTATTGAGAGATTTTCAATGACCCTGCATTGAATCCTAAATGCAGAAAGTTAACTGTGAGTTATTTTGATTTTGATACATATAAAAGAACAAATTACGGGCCAAGGGAAGGAAAATGTTACATTATCCGAAAAGGGGAAACTAGAACAGACCTTCCTAGAGAATTCGACGGACCTGTAATTGATAATTTGTCTGAAAAAGAAAAAGTAGAATGGTTTAATAAATGTGAGTATTGTATAAGTTACGACACTCAGACAGCATATTCTCAGATAGCTTCTTTATGTGGGTGTGTATCTGTTGTTGTCCCAGAAAAAGGAAAATGCAGAGAAAATTATAGAAAAGGCACTGAAGATATTTATGACACAGGATATGGTGAAGCTTTTGGCTTTTCAGAAGAAGAGATAAATTACTCTATTGATACCCGTGAGGTTTTAATAAAAATGTACGAGAATCTAGAGAAGGAATCTATAAGAAACGTTCAATACTTTGTTAAAGAATGCGAAAACTTTTTTGGAAATAAAACAGAATTAAAAAATGATTTTATCTAAAAGGTTTGTATATTCGTGCGCATTTGAAACAGTCAGTGTCTAAAATGTTAATATAATAATCATATAATTTGAAAAAAGTTATGCAAAAAAGAGTTTTTAATTTTTTCGGAATTGAGGTTGTTTTTAAAGAGGAATATTATGGAAGAAATTATTATCGTAGGTACTGGTGGACATGCGAAAGTGGTAGCGGATATCATTGAAAAAAGAGGAGATAAAGTCATTGGCTTCTTAGATGGTGTTCACCCTCAAGGATTATTTTTAGGATGTAATATTTTGGGATCTGATGATGAATACGAACGTTTTTTGAACTTTAAATTTGTGGTAGCGATTGGCGATCCAAATGCAAGAGAGAGAATTGTTAATAAAATGGAAAAAGCGAGTTGGTATACTGCGATTCATCCTTCGGCTATAATTTCTTCTCTCGGCGTAAAAATAGAAGAAGGTACAGTAATTTGTGCAAATGTGGTGATTAATCCATTTGCCAATATTGGAAAACATTGTATAATTAATTCAAGCGCTTGTGTTGAACATGATAATGTCATAGATGACTTTGTTCATATTTCTGTTGGTGCGAAACTTGCAGGAAGTGTTGTCGTAAAAAAGAAAACTTGGGTTGGAATAGGTTCTGTTGTGAAAGAAAAAACCTTTATCTGCGAAAATTGCATGATAGGAGCGGGTGCTGTCGTTGTACAAAATATATGTTTACCTGGGAAATATTGTGGAGTTCCTGCAAGAAAAATGAAAGAGGAAAATGTTAATGAAATATGATTTTATTCACTTTTTTATGGTTAACTCTCCTACTTATAATAGTGCTACTATGAAAATGCTCGAGAAAAGCAAGTATAAGCATCTTTATGTATTTAAATTTGAACAGTATTATGATGGAAGACAAAATACATGTTTAGATTATAAAATAGGGGATATTTCCTTAATATCTAAATATCTTATGAAAGGAAAATTTATTGTTGTACACGCATTGGATTTCTCATACAAACAGATAGCTGGACTTTCACCTGAAGAAGCAAAGCGTATAATATGGTGCGTTTGGGGACATGATTTGTATTTTCGTCAAAATATAAACCCTATAAAACGCGTTGTTTTTAATATTTTATCTAATATTCGTTGGAAAATTTTAAATACAAAAGTGTATAATAAGTATATTGAAAATGTTAACAGGTTTGCGGGCATTTTTATTGGGTTCGCGGAGGATGCTAATTATTTAAAATTAAAATATGGAAGTCAGTTGAAAATATTTAAGGCGCAATATCCGATCGTTGCGGAAAAAATAGACGGCAGTGATTTTTTTGAAAAAAACCTTTTTCAGGTTGAAAAAAAAATAAAAGTTTTATTGGGACATAGCGCGGCAAAAAGTCTTAACCATAAAAAATGCTTAAAAAAAATGAAAAAATTTGGTGCGCAAATTGAAATTTATATCCCCATGTCGTACGGCGATAGCATATATGGTGCTAAAATAAAAAAATATGTTGAAAAGAATTTCGAAAATGTTTATATATGTGACAAATTTATGCAAAATGAAGAATACATAAGATTTCTTAACTCTGTTGATATTGCTATTTTTGATATGAAGTATCAGTCTGCATTGGGAAATATTTTTATTCTATTATGTCTCGGAAAAAAGATATATTTGAATGGTAACGGGATTGTGTATAAAGGGTTGACAGCAGAAGGAGTAAAAGTTTATAAAACATCATCTATAAAAAAACTTAAATTTAGAGAGTTTATTATGAATGATGAAAGTGAGTTTAATATTCAATATGGAAAAAAACGAATTGATGATGAATATCTTTTTGTTCAATGGGAGAATTCACTTGAAAAAATATATAATAACTTTGAGATTGATTTAATGCGGTAGAAAGGATATTGTTATGAAAAAAATATTAGTTACTCAATCTTCTATGCCTCCATTGGATGAATATGTGGATGAAATAAAAGATATTTGGGAAAGTAAATGGTTGACTAACATGGGTCATAAGCATCAAAGATTTCAAAGCGAATTAAAAGCATATTTGGAAGTTGAAAACATAGATTTGCTTACAAATGGTCACATGGCTTTAGAATTAACGATGCAAGCAATGAATCTTACAGGCGAGGTTATAACAACTCCGTTTACGTTCGCATCTACTACTCATGCTATAGTAAGAAACGGATTGCTCCCTGTATTTTGTGATATCAGCGAAAAAGATTATAACATTGATACGTACAAGCTTGAATCCTTGATTACAGAAAAAACTTCTGCAATTGTTCCCGTTCATGTGTATGGAAACATATGTGACGTTGAAAAGATACAGTCTATCGCAGATAAATACAATTTAAAAGTTATTTATGATGCGGCACATTGTTTTGGCGTTAAATATAAAGGTCATGGTATAGGGACATTTGGAGACGCTTCGTGCTTTAGCTTTCACGCAACAAAAGTGTTTAATAGCATAGAGGGCGGTGCTGTTAGCTTTAAGGACAAAAGAATTGGCGAAGAAATATATAATTTGAAGAATTTTGGAATTCGTGGTCCTGAAAGTGTTTGCGGCATAGGAGCAAATGCGAAAATGAATGAGTTCTGCGCAGCCATGGGACTGTGCAACTTAAGACATATCGATGAAGAAATAGAAAAAAGAAAAAAGATTGTTGAAAGATATCGCGAGAGATTAGAAGGAGTAGACGGAATAAAGCTTGTGCCTAGACAGGAAGGTGTATCATCAAATTATTCATATTTTCCTGTAGTATTTTATGAAAAGGTATTTGGAAAAAGTAGAGATGAGGTTTTTTCTCAATTAGCAAAAAACGGTATATTTGCTAGGAAATATTTTTATCCTCTTACGAATGCTTTTGAATGTTATTCTGGAAAATTTGATGCGAATAAAACGCCAATAGCTGTAGAAATCAGTAATAGAGTATTAACTCTTCCACTGTATGCAGATTTATCTGTTGACGATGTGGACAGAATATGCGACTGTATTCTTAAATGAAAAGTTTACATACTTTTGAGTTTTTAAAAATGGTGTTAAGCTTTTTATAATGCTTAATCTAAAACACAAGGAGACTTTTATGAGGACTTTGACGATAAAAAGAAAGAAAAGTTTTGTTGGATGTCTTGGCAAATTGAAGGTTTATATTTCGGATTCTTTTTCAAACGAACTTTTAATAAGCGGGATTCCATGCCGAAAATTAGGTGAATTAAAAAACGGTGAAGAAAAATCCTTCGAAATTGGTGAGGAAGGAGCAAGAATATTTGTTATAGCAGATAAAATAAGCAAGGAATTTTGTAACGAGTTTTACGATGTTCCTGCAGGACAGGAAAACTTGTACTTATCAGGAAAGAATGAATTTAATCCTGCTTCGGGTAACGCGTTCAGGTTTGACAATAACCCTTCCGCTGAGGCAATAACAAATCGCAAAAAGGGTACGAAAAAAGGCATAATAGTTTTGTGCGTTGCGTTAATTGTTGGATTTTTGATAGGATTTTTTGTTTTTTCGGGAATTATTTACAACGTTATTTCTTCATTTAAAGCTTCACCTAAAGAATTCAGTGACTACGGCATGACGGTAACTCTCACCAACGAATTTTCTGTTCAGGAATATGAAAGGTTTACCACGTCCTACGTTTCCAAAAAGGCGATTATGCTTTCCTTGAAAGAAGAATTTTACTTGATGGAAGGTTTTGAAAATTACACGTTGGGGCAATACGCAAATTTGGTTATCAAGAATAACGGAATTGATTCTTCTGAATTGAAAGAAAATGACGGGCTAACTTGGTTTGAATACGAAGCAGAGAATGACAAGGAAAAATATAAATATTTTGCTTTTGTATATAAAACAAACGATGCATTCTGGCTCGTTCAGTTTGCAACAAAAGTGGAAGATGCAAAAGAATATGAACCCAAAATAATGGAATGGGCAAAAACCGTTACGTTTGAATAAAATCAAACTGATAAAAACGTATACCAAAAACATCAATATTTCAGGAATCCTCAAAGCATTTAAAGACTAAAAAGGGGTTCTAAAATCTTTTTGAAATATTTTTTCTGAAATTTCTCAAAAAAAGTAAAAAAAGGTATTGACAAATCGAATTAAATGTGGTATATTATTCGGGCGGGCGTGAGAGAGGGTTAAAAACCGTAAAGAATCTTCGCCTAAGTTCTGCTAGCTCAGCCGGTAGAGCACTTGACTTTTAATCAAGGGGTCCGGAGTTCGAATCTCCGGCAGAACACCATGAAAACGGCTTGTTCAGACAAGCCGTTTTTTTCTATTCATTTTCTGTGTGGAAATATTGCATTATAATAAATAAACCTTTGATAATACAATCTGATACAAATCAACAATACCGTGATGAAAATACGCTGTCTTTATTGATGGCGTTTTTTGTTTTTCTTTGATATAAAATCATGGATATATTTTTAATAAGGATAAAAAACCATTGACAGTTTTACAGAAATTTGTTATACTTAAATCATTAAAAAAGTAAGGAAATAATTATTTATGGCAGAAAAAACACCTGCAATTCAGACGGCAGAGGAAACGAGAGGGGCTATTTCGAAAAACCTTATAGCAATCAGAACAGCAAACCATCTGACGCAAGCGGAACTTGCAGAAAAACTTTCGTATTCTGATAAAGCAATTTCAAAATGGGAGAGGGGAGAATCCTTGCCCGAAATTTGCGTTCTGAAACAGATAGCTCAAATGTTCGACGTAACTCTCGATTGGCTGACAACTCCGCATGCTCCTGAAAAATCCGCACCTCCGAAAAAACCGAAAATATCAAGGCGAGCCGCAATAACGTCTCTTTCTGTTGCAGGCGTCTGGCTGATGATAATGGTTGCGTTTACAACTGCATGGCTTATGGGAAACGTGTATTGGCAACTTTTCGTTGTAGCACTTCCGCTTACTTGTATTGCCCTTTTTGTATGCAACATTCTTTGGGGTAAACTTTGGTATGGGGCTGTAATATCGTCGTTTTTCTGGTGGACGCTTTTGACTTCTTTTTTTGTCATTTTTTTGGATAGCCGTATGTGGATGCTGTTTGTCCTTGGAGTGCCACTTCAATTATGTACCGTTTTCATTTTCGGTATACTTGCCAAGAACGATAAAGATACCAAAGTTAAGAAAAGAGCGAAGAAAAGCGAGGAAAATCCATGAAAAAAACATTCTTTATTTTAATGAGCATTTGTTTGACGTTGTCTTTTGCCTCGTGTGGAGAGGTAGCGGAATCTGTAGAAACGGAATCCGATGATATAAAATACGAACAATCCTACGCTGATGAAAACAACGACTGGAAGCGTTCGCTGCTGTCGAAGGCAGGGCTTGATAACGTTGAAGAACCCGAAGGTGAAAAAGTTTTCACAACGGATGAAAACGGAAACGTTACCTTCACCGTAGCTCCTGCAACTAAAGAAACGCTGTCAACTATGGCTTTAAACGTTTACAGCGAACTTGGTAATATAACCGATAAAATAAATCCTGTTATAATGGAAGATGCTTTGGATTCTGAAACTCATTTCAAAGTTGAGTATACATTAGGCTCGAAAAAGATTTCTTTAGAACTTACCTTAAATGAAAGTGTTTTAACAGGACAAATTATTTATTCATAAAAGGTGGAATATGAATCCTTCTTTCGATATGCTGAAAAATAAAAAGCTATTTGTTTTTGATATGGACGGCACCATATATTTAGGAAGCAAGGTTTTCCCTTTTGCCATACGTTTTATAGAAAATTTGCGTAAGAACGGCAAAAAGGTATTGTTTTTCACAAACAATGCTTCCCGTTCTTCGAAAACTTATTTTGACCGACTGACGAAAATGGGATTTTCTCCCGCTATGGAAGAAATAATGACGTCAGGTGACGTTACGGCTGAATTTCTGATAAGACACAGAAAAGATAAAACGGTTTATCTTGTGGGAACTCCCGATCTGGAAGAAAATTTCAGAGAAAGAGGCATAAAGCTTTTGTCAGGCGATGAAGAAAGGGCTGATATAGTCGTTACAAGCTTTGATTTGACTTTGACCTATGAAAAGCTGAAAAACGCTTGTCAATTCATTATGAATGGAGCGGAATATTTATCAACTCACCCTGATTTCAACTGCCCAACGGAAAATGGCTTTATCCCCGATAGCGGTGCTATTTCCGCATTTGTTACAGCTTCTACTGGAAAAGAACCTGTTTATTTCGGTAAACCATATAAGGAAACTGTGGAAATGATAAGCGAATTTACAGGCATATTAAAGGAAGATATGTGTATTTTCGGGGACAGACTTTATACGGATATCGCCTTGGGAAAACGTCACGGTGTAACGGTGATTCTCGTTTATACTGGTGAAACAACAGAGGACGATGTGGAAAGAGCAGAAATGGCAGATAAGCCTGATTTCGTTTTTCCGTCACTTTATGAGGTTGATAAGTTGATGTTTGGAATTTAAAGGCGTATCCTTGGAATACTTAAATTGATTTAAAGAAATAAATAAACACGGAGATCAATATGAAAAATTTTAACGAGACGAACCTTGATAATTATGATGGCACTCTGAATTTCAAAAAGAACGAAAACGGAACTGTTACGGTTTCATACAAAAAAGACGGTAAGGACGTTTCATTTACCGTTCCCGATAATCACAATTATCTTCAGGGCGGCTTTGCCGCAACCGACGACCTTGGAAGAACGCTCCCAAGTTCTTGTACAGCAGGCATTTACGGAAGCAAGGGCGAATATTATGTTGGACTTTTCTACTTTATGTGGATGGGTGAGCATGGTGACCATGGCGTTTTCGATATGAACAAGATAGTGAGAGAGCATGGCGAAAACGCAAAATACATATCCTGCGGCGGATGGGGTCCTGAACAGGCAATGCATTTCTGGGGCGAGCCTTTGTACGGATACTATTATTCCCGTGACGAATGGGTTATAAGAAAGCACATGGAACTGATAACAAACGCCAACGTTGACTTTTTGTATTTTGACGTTACCAACGGCTATGCATACGTTCCAACAGCAAAGAAAGTTATGCAGGTTTGCCATGAACTGAACGAACAAGGTTTCAACGCTCCCAAGGTTGTTTTCTATACACATACAGGCTCTAAAAACCTTGTTAGTCTTGTGTATGAAGAAATTTACAAAGCAAACTATTGCCCTGATACTTGGTTCTACGTTGACGGAAAGCCCGTTATTGTTGCATATTATGAGGATAATATTGATGACTTTTTCAGCATAAGACTTCCTCAATGGCCAAACGAACCTGCAAATACAGCACCTTCTTGGCCTTGGATGGATTTCGAATGGCCTCAGAGAGTATTTACCAATAATGGCGTTGGGGAATCTATAAGCGTTTCTATGGCACAGCATAGCGGAAGCGTAAGATTTTCTTCTTCGGGACTTTATGGTGATAACTCCAACAGAGGACGTTCTACAAACACGGTAGTAGAGGATAAATCAAAGGTAACAGAGGATTCTTATAAATACGGAGTAAATTTTAGAGCACAATGGGACAGAGTTCTTGATTGTATAGCAAAATCCAAAGAAGACCCAACGAAGAATATAAAATACGTCCTTATAACAGGCTGGAATGAATGGGTTGCACAGCGTCAGCCTTCGACGTGGATAAAAGGGGAAGAAATATTCTTCGTAGATACCTTCGGTTCGGAATACAGCCGTGACGTTGAAATGACGAGAGGGGAGTATTTCGACAGTTATTACCTTCAGATGATTTCTCAAATTGCAGAGTTGAAGGGTGCTGCTCCTGCTATTATTCAGGATTCAAGGAAAAAGATTGATGTAAACGGCGATTTTTCACAATGGGACAGCGTTTTGGTAACGTATAAAAATCCAAAAGGAAACAGTGCGGACAGAAACGAAATAGGATTCGGGCATACTACTTATATAAATAAAACAAGCAGAAACGAAATTGCTTCTGCCAAGGTAACAGCTGATACGGAAAATATTTATTTCTACGTTGAAACTACCGATAATATTTCCGATTACGATACGGATTCAACGTGGATGCAGTTGTTTGTAAATACGAACGGAAACTCGAAAAACGGTTGGTACGGTTATGATTATATCATAAACTATAAAGCAAAGGATAAAAATATCACAACCGTTGCAAAGAACGTATCCGAAGGTGAATTTGCTTTTGACGTTGCAGGCGAGGTTCAATATAAGGTAGACGGAAATAAAATGATGTTATCCGTTCCTCAAAAAATGTTGGGTATTGATGATTACAGCAATATCAAGTTGGAATTCAAATGGGCTGATTCAAAGGAGAAAATAACAACCATGGAAGGTTTCTATGAATCAGGCGATGCCGCACCTCTCGGAAGACTTAATTGGATATACAGAAATAAATAAAAAGGAGATTTCGAAATGAAACTTACTAAATACATTGTCGCTGTTGCGTTGGCGTCAATGTTTGTAATGACGTCTTGCACAAATTCAGAGAACGGCAAAAGCGAAGAAGCGAGCTTTGAAACTTCAAAAGAGCTTACGTCGTCTTTGGAAATTTCAACGGAAGAATCCAAGGAAGAATCCACGGATGAATCCGCAGACTCTTCCACGGATACGGAAGAACCTGAACAGTACGGTCAGTATATATCGGGCGAAGCGTTGCAGGAAAAAAGCGTTTTGCTTTCACCTTCAAACATCACTGATATGAAGCCCTACGAACTTAAAGGAACTGCTTCCATAGCAACTCGTATACACGTGGGAGAAGGATGTAATTTAACCTCTGTTTCAGTCCTTTGTCCTTCTTATGGAAATAATAAAGGTATAATGTTTTTTGAGATTTTCAGTTGGAATACGGATTATGATACCACAATTTCTCAAGATCCTATTTATACATATAAAGTAAAAGAATATACGGAGAATGAAAGACTTACAGTTGATCTTCCTGAGGATATAACCTTTGGAGAGGGTACGTATCTCTATAGATTTTACAAGGGCGGTTCAGGGGGTATAGGATTGTATATGGCGGATTACGATTTTTCCGCGATGCAGGATGAACCTGTCCGTGCTGAAATGTGCTACGAGAAAGGCGGAATTGAGTATGCAGGTGTTCACCACGGCTACGTTACATATAAAACTGACGTTCCCGTGGAAATTCCCGCTGTTGACCCGCAAAACGTGACTCGTCCCACCAAGGAAAAGGCTCACGTAATTATTCTTTCAGGACAGTCCAACGCTGCAGGAGCAACGCTCACCTCTTATTTGTCAACTACTGTTCCTAAAAAGGATTTGACAAAGTATAAAAAAGGTTATGAAAATGTCTTGATAAACTATGGGGTAGACCCTGACAAAGAGGTGTATAACCGTTCTTACGATTTTGTACCCGTAACTTTGGGACAAGGATGCACGGAAGAAAAATTCGGCCCTGAAGTTGGACTTGCTGAGTATCTTTCGGAAGCATATCCCGATGAAATATTTTATATTATCAAAGCTCCTCAAAGTGCCGCACAGCTTCATTCACATTTCGTGTATGATTTGGGAGGCGTATACACTCGAATGATTACCCACGTTCAAGAGTCTCTTTCACAGCTTGAATCAAAAGGACTTGACCCCGAAATTATAGCGGTATGCTGGATGCAGGGAGAGAGCGATGCTATGGAGCTTGGATTTGCAAGGGAATACGGAGTAAACACCGTTACTTTTATTGAAAGACTCAATACCGTTCTCGGAAAATACGTTGTTCCAGGAGGATTTGCTTACATCGAAGCAGGTATAAGTGAGTATAGCGGCTGGAAGTATAGCGGTATAATAAATCAGTTCAAAAAGGATTTTGCAGTATCACGTCCAAATCACTATTATATTGATACACAAGGCGCAGGAATGACCTGTGAATTTGAGAATAATGACCCCTTGCATTATGACTCCGCAAGTATGATAAAATTAGGTAATTTGTTCGGCGCCGCCGTTGAAACGGTGATAGAAAAAGGAAAAGCCGTACAGAATTGAGGCGGATCGAATTTTTGTATACTTAAAATTACTATACGTAAAGGAAACAATTATGGAAAAACTCAAAAGACTTTCAGCATTGATTCTTGCATCACTTCTCACTCTTGCTTTTGTAGGATGTGGCGACAGTAATAATTCCGCAGACGAGTCTGTGGCTTCGTCTGTTGAATCTGTGGATTCCTCTGATGACGTTTCATATTCAGGACCTGCCTATGAGGACGTGGTATTGTCCGAAAAAGAAACGGTTAGCGGAAGCGTGGCTTTACAGAAGCCTCATAAAGAAAAAACAACGACCTTGTCGGGAACAGTTCAGATTCCCTCTACGGAGCTGACTATAAAACACGAGTCTGCATTTTACGGGCATGACAGCGCGGTAAACAGAGACTTTGGAACCTACGGCTTTATGTTCAAAACGGTTATTTTTAAAAAATGCCCTGCCATCGATGGCACATTTGCGGCTGAATTTACAGGGGATAACTACGAAGATTTCGTTTTATTAAAAGACGGAGTTCTTGAGATCTTCCCAACGGTTGTACAAACAAACAAAACATACACTTATAACGAAATAACATACGATTCAATATACGGCAACGAAAACTCTGTATACTCCTTCGGAGACCCCATAACCTATTCTCTCGGCATCAATGCAGAGTTGCGTGGCACTGGGGATTTTGACGGAAACGAATACGTTGACTTTTTGTTCGTCATGGATGAAAACACCGTTCTCATCGGTCTTTCTTCTGAAAATGGAATACAACTTGTAGAAACAGGGAAATTGAACGTAAGTCCATCAAAACTTCATTGTGGCGACGTTAACGGTGACGGATTTTGCGACCTTATAATAATAGACGGTTATAACGCTATTTCGGCATTAAACACAAATCTCAGCTTCAAACTTGGCGAAGCAGTGGAATTCCCATTCAAAAATGAGATTATATTTGTTTCCACAGGTGATATAAACAACGACAGAAAAGCAGACGTAATATTGCTTGAAAAGCATGGAGAAGATACGGTTTACAGATCGTTGTTCGGACGTGGAGACGGATTTTTCGGTCCTCGCCTTGACGTTGAAAGTGAAGGCGTACTCAACATGAATTTGTATGGGGAATGGAAAACTGATGTTCAGTACGTTAAATCATTTTCCGTTTGTGACATGAACGGAGACGGAATTGACGATATAATTTCCCATGCACGAAACGGTGCATTCCGAAACAGTTATCTTGGAATATCATCAGGACCTGAAGCGTACGATTATTCTCTGTTCGGATTCGTAGCAGATGATGGCACGTACAGACTCTATTCAGGCGGAAGATGGATGGACCGTTCCAGCGCGGTTTATAACAACGTAAACGGAGAAAAAACAGGTGACGGCGACCATGTTATGTTGCATACCTCAAAAGACGGAATCGTATGGGAAAGATATTTGTCAGGACCTATGTTCTATCTTGGCATAGAGCAAGGATATTCGGGATGGGAAACTCCTGGCGAAAATTGGTGGACGGGTAATACTTTAGAACCTGAGGTTGTATACGTAGACGGCAAGTATCATATGATTATTCAATCCAGCGGAACTACCAAAAGCGGATATTACGGCGACTATCTTGGATACGCTTCTTCAACGGACGGTGTGCATTTTGAACGCAAAATAGATTCTCCTGTAATCGTTCCGACGAAAGGGAAGACTTTCACTCAGTTTGAAGAAGTTTATGGATATGAAATAGGCTTCAATCATCACGAGCTTGTATATATTGCGGATGATCCCGATGGAAAATGCTTCCATTTGTATACGGGACACTTTATAAACAATATGTTCTGCGGTTACGTTCGTATACGTTCAGCAGATCCCACGTGCTTTTATTGGGATGAAAGAGAGACAGCAACCGGTATTGCCCAGATCGGTAACCAAATAGGTTATATTTCAAACTTTGACGGAAAAGGAAACCGTTTGTATTTGCGTGTTACCTTCGACGGATACAAGGATGAAGACGGTGAAAGAACCGTTCCTGTACTCCAATATTCTTTAGACGGCTTGAATTTTGGCTTCTTAGGAATGAATCTTGCATCCGTTGACGTAACCGATCCTATTACGGAAAATAACCGCAACGTATATTTCTTGGGCTTCTGTACGTTAAACGGAACGGGCGAAATACAGAAAAACGAGGACGGAAGCTATAAGCTCATATATTTTGCTACTACGGCAAATACGCCTGTTGCACCTGAAATTTTCTTTGCAGAGGCAGGCTTAGGCGTTCTTAACTTCACAATCGAGTAAATCGAATAGAGCAAAAAAGTCGGACTTGAAGTATAAAAGTCCGACTTTTTTGCTCTGAATGAAAAGGTCCTGCGAAACGCTCGCAAGACCTTTAACTATTAAACGATTCCGAATATGGAAGAAATGAAAATAAGAATAATGCAAATTGGTGCGATATACTTAATAACAACGGTGAAAAGTTTTTTTGCTTTGAATTTGTTGCCGTGGGTTTCCGCTTCTTCGAGGAGCTTTTTCGGCTTGATAATATATCCAACCAAAATGCAGGTGAGTAAAGCGGTTATGGGCATCAGAATATTATTGCAGATATAATCAAAGAAATCGAGGAAATCTTTTCCGAAGGGCTTCACGTCTGCGAGCAATCCTGTGGAGAGAGCGGAAAGCGTTCCCAACGCCAGAGAAATACCGAGAACCGTCAGACAAGAAGCAATACGTTTGATTCCAAATTTGTCTCTGAGGATTGAAACAACTGTTTCCATAAGAGAAACGGATGAGGTAAGTGCGGCAAAGAAAACAAGCACAAAGAATATAGAACCGATAACTGCACCGCCTGGCATTTTGTCAAAAACCTTTGGAAGAGTTACGAACATAAGACCAGGGCCTGCATTGAGGTTTTCAACACCGCCCATTGTGAAAACAGCGGGAATAATCATAAGACCTGCAAAAAATGCTACACCTGTGTCAAATATCTCTATCTGGTGTACGGAGGATTCTACGCTAACCTCTTTTTTCATATACGAGCCGTAGGTTATCATAATACCCATTGCTAAGGACATTGAATAGAAAAGCTGTCCCATAGCTGCAAGTACTGTTTTGAATGAAAACTTTGAAAAGTCGGGCTTGATATAATATATAACGCCTTCCATAGCACCGTCCTGACACATAATGTAAATGGAAAGACCTATTATTATTGTAACCAATACAGGCATCAAAAATTTACTTGTTTTTTCGATTCCTTTTTCAACACCGAAAAGAACGATAATTGATGTTATTCCAAGGAATATTGCAAAGAAAAGCATAGACTGGAATGTATCAGCTCTGAAATCGCCAAAATATCCGTCCATGGCGGCTTTTCCCATGTTTCCGGATACGAATGCCGTGAAATATTTCACAACCCAACCGCCAATAACGCAATAATAGGGAAGAACGAGAACGGGAACAAGGGATGCCAATATACCAACGAAGGAAAATCTTTTATCAAGTTTTTTGAATGCACCTATGGCTGAAAGACCTGTTTTTCTGCCAATCATTATTTCAGCAGACATCAGTGCAAAACCGAAGGTTACTGCAAGAATAAGATAAACGAGAAGAAATATTCCTCCACCGTATTCAGCGGCAAGATAGGGGAAACGCCAGATGTTTCCAAGACCAACGGCAGAACCTGCAGCCGCAAGCACAAATCCTATTTTTCCCGAAAAACTACTGCGCTTTTTGGGTGTGATGTTTGAGTCCATAAATTAAACCTCTTTATTTTTGTTATTGAATGGTTTTATTGAAAGATTTATAACTAATCCCACGATGGAACAAGCGATAAGTATTCCGAATTTAACCGTTGAATCAACTCCGCTCAAAAGGGTTGGAACGAAAGAAGCGGGGATTAAAATAAGGTTAAGTGTGCTGAAATTGAGTCCGAAATGCTTTTTGCCAAATAATGCGCCAACAAAAGCGGAAGATGCTGTTGGGCAGAAACCGTATGAAAATCCGCAAAGAAGCAATCCTACAACGCCTAAAATAGATATGTCGGTTATGTAACCAATACAAGTGAGAGCAGTTGCAAGAATAACAACGCCAGATGTGAGGTATTGGGTTTTTCTCAAACCGAAAGCATCAAAAAACGCTCCTGAAGCTATTCTTCCAAAGCCGTTGCAAATAGTTACAAGACTTGCAAAAAGACCTGCTTTTTCTGTTATTCCAAGAGCCGAAAATTGACCCTTTGCACCTCCTATAGCAGTGCTTCCTACCGCTGCAAGAAGAATGAAAAATACAAAAAGCTTCCAAAACGTAAAGGTTTTTGCCATTTCGATAGTAGTATAATCCTTCGTTT
The DNA here is from genome assembly GCA_045596755.1 of Eubacteriales bacterium. GTDB lineage: Bacteria > Bacillota > Clostridia > Oscillospirales > CAG-382 > SIG653. The sequence continues at coordinate 22,188 of JAZOCZ010000039.1, forward strand.
GGATTTCCTTTGCTTTTGCTTTCACAGGAAATTCCAAATCTGACGAGGGGGCTTTTATGAAAAATGAAGCAATAAAAATAATTAAACCGATAACGATTCCAAAGCCCAAATAAGTTTTCTGCCAGCCGATGGATTTAATACCAAAAAGCTTTACCATGAAATTTCCTAAAACAAGAGCGGTGAAACCGAATCCCATCATCAACGCTCCTGATGATATACCCGCCTTATCGGGAAACCATGCATTAGTTTTTGAAATAACTACGTTGTAAACAATACCGATTCCTGTTCCCGCCATAACTCCGTATCCCAGATACAGCTTCAGAAGTCCTGAAATGTCATCTGTTTGTATTGAAGAAGTTATTGCAAAGCCTGCAACGAGCAGAATTGCACTTGCAATAAGTCTTATTCTCGGAGAAAGCTTTTTGTCGAGAAGCCCTGAAACGAAACCGCTTATGCAGAAAAAGCACATGGTTATAGTGAAGTTAAGACTAAGTTCTTGTGATGAAAAATTTATCCCCGAATCGCAGAAACATAATCCAAAGTAATTTGTTCCTTCGATGAAATGATATCCGCAAAATGGAAGATTTATAATTGACCAGGCGTAGATTATACCTGCAAAAAACAGCGTTATAACGCCAAGAGCAAGCCTGAACCAACGTGTTTTTAAATGCGTCATTTGCGTTCACCTCACTTCAGGAATTGTTCTGAGCTGCCACAAGTCCCGCACCGCCGTATATCTGGCGAAGCTTGGGCTTTTCGATTTTCCCTGTGGGGTTTCTTGGAACTTTTGCAAAAATGATTTTCTTGGGTCGTTTGTATCTGGGAAGCTTTTTGCAAAATTCGTTTATTTCTTCCTCTGTGCAGGAATGTCCTTTTTTCAATTCAATAACAGCCGCCGCAATTTCTCCAAGTCTTGCATCAGGAAGTCCTATAACTGCAACGTCCTTGATGGATGTATGCGTGCTGAGGAAGTCTTCTATCTGAACGGGATAAAGGTTTTCACCGCCCGTTATGATAACGTCTTTCTTTCTGTCAACAAGGAAAATGAAACCGTCTTCGTCTTCCATTGCCATGTCGCCCGTAAAGAGCCAACCGTCTTTAAGGCAAGCCTTCGTTGCCGCTTCGTCATTATAGTAACATGTCATAACGCCTGGGCCTTTGACGCAAAGTTCACCAACTTCGCCACGTTTTACGGGATTACCCAATACGTCAGCAATTTTCGTTTCCCAACCGAATCCCGCTTTTCCTATGGCTCCAACCTTGTGGATGTTTTCAACGCCAAGATGAACACAACCGGGGCCAATGGATTCGCTGAGTCCGTAGTTCGTATCGTATTCGTGGCTGGGGAAATATTCCTTCCAACGATGAATAAGGCTCTTTGGTACGGGTTGAGCTCCTATATGCATAAGTCTCCAATTTGAAAGGTCGTAATCTTCTTTCTTAAGCTCTCCGCTATCGAGAGCGGCAAGTATATCCTGAGCCCACGGCACTAAAAGCCATACTATAGAGCATTTTTCTTCTGATGCGGTTTTGAGGACAAATTCAGGCTTCGTGCCTTTAAGAAGAACGGCTTTGCCGCCGACTAAAAAGCTTCCGAACCAATGCATTTTCGCTCCCGTATGGTAAAGGGGAGGGATGCAGAGAAAAACGTCGTCTTTTGTTTGTCCGTGGTGAGCCTGCTCAACTCTGCAGGCATGCATCAGGCTTTCATGCTTGTGAAGAATAGCTTTTGGAAATCCGGTAGTTCCCGACGAAAAGTAAATTGCCGCAAAATCTTCATCTGTTAATGAAACGTCGGGGTCAGCACTTGAGCAATCAACCGTAAGATCAAAATAATCGTCTGCAAAGGATGGGCAGTTGCCTGTACCTGTGTATATAAGCAAACGGTTTTTGCTTATGGAATCAGCTATTTCTTCAACTCTGCCAATGAATTCAGAACCAAACACCAAAGCGTCACATTCCGCTAAATTAAGGCAGTATTCTATTTCGTCGGAAGCGTATCTGAAATTAAGGGGAACAGCCAAAGCCCCTGTTTTAAGTATTCCAAAATAAATGGGAAGCCATTCAAGACAGTTCATAAGAAGAATTGCAACCTTGTCTCCCTTCTTTATACCACGTGAAATAAGAGCATTTGCAAGTCTGTTGGCTTTTTCGTTGAAAACGTTCCACGTTATTTCACGTCTGTAAGTAGCCTTTGACGTTGATTGAACCAGCTCATAATCTCTCCAGGTAAGTCTTCTCGTTTCAGGAAGCTCAGGATTTATTTCAGTGAGGCATATATCGTTTCCATATAACTCACAATTTCTTTTTAATATTTCTGTAATAGGCATTTTAAAAGTCTCCTTGATTTTCAAATAAATTCAATAAAAAAACAACCACGGCTTTTGCGCGGTTGTGATGATTCAGAAAAAAGGATTTATTTTATTCCGCTTTCATCAAACCACGAAAAGCCCCGCAATAATAGTATGCGCAGCTATAATATCCGTAATATGATTTTTCAGAATACGCGGAGTGGTTAGAAGCAAAACTTCTGAAACGTGAGTTCATAAAACATCCATTATCCTTTCCTAGATTATATCCTGATGAAAAGTATAACATATAAAAAAACGTTTGTCAATATATTAAAGGTAAAAAAAGCCTTTTCCGTGGCAAAATTGAAACAAAATCCCCCGAAGCGCGCTTCGGGGGAAAAGTAAAAGCCTTATGACAATATAAATTAAGCTATGTTGTCTCTTTATTGCAATTTTGCGGAAAACAAATCTTCAAAATCTTTTTTTGTGCCTTGAACAATCAAGCTTTTGGAGCAAACGAGTATTGATACGTTGCGCTTGGCTTTAACCTTCACTACGTAACATTCACCTTTATCTTGAACTTTCTGTACGTCATCATAACTCCAGAAGTAAGAGCCGTCACTAAATTCGGCAGAAATGCATTTATCTTGAGATATCCCTATGTATATAGGCTCTTTATAGCCTTTCTTTGCATTGACAATTACTGTAACGCAAACTATTATTCCACAAGGCACCATAATATAGGGCATATATTTGATAAACTCTATAGAGGACGTGACTTTCTCGGAAAGAGACGCAGAGCTGACAGCTCCCCAAGTAGTTAAGGATAAAATAATTATCACATATAAAACGCAAGAACTTATACAGGCGTTTTTAAATTCTTTTTTGCATTTTGGTGATAAATTTCCACGAAATTCAATTTTCATGATATTTAGCCCTTAACCTTTCTAACAATTTTATTTTCGAAAATTTTTTCAAATTCTTCTATACTACCATGTGTCAATAAATCTTTTTGACACAAGAAATGCCCATGCTCAAGTTGTTGGTTAATTCGAATCGAATAAAAATCGCCATAATCTATAACCTTACGAACTTCATGTATGGAATAAATATGAGTTTTCTTTCTACATTCACTTTTTACTGCTTTTTCTGGTGTAATTTCAATACGAAGTGGAATATCATTCTTAATACTTATCAAAAGACAAAGAATAAAAAGAAACAACACTATTATCGCCAATAAAATTAACATCATTGGCAATCGTTTATGATTGAAAAAAGTTCCAAAAAGCGTATATTCCAGCATTGGTAGAGAAACAATCATCATAACTAACGGCATAATAAATAAAATTGGAAACGTTTGTATACGCCTTATAATCCACTTTCCTTTTTTTGACATTTCGCCTTTAAATTCTATCATAATAAGCCCCTTTCCTCTGATATAGCTTCAATGACAAGCGTTATATATCTCTTGATTTGCACTGGATTTATTGTTCCTGTCCTGCCTAATCGTCCGAGTACTGCTTTCTGTAAGAACGTCACCTTTCAGGTTGACTTTGCTTTATTCCCAGACACACTTAATTTTTAAATAAATATGTTTATAAGATTTTTTCTGTAATTCTGCACAAAAGTCTGAATCTAAAACAACAGAAACTTTATTGCCGTCTTCAATTTTCGATTCGAGTTTTAAATCATCGTAGTATAATGAAAGTTTTTCAGCGTCCTCGGGATTTTTCATAGTAAGAGTAAATTTTATATAGTTATACGTTGCTGAATCTTCTGATTCCGCCATAGAAACGTTTATATAGCCTTTTGAATACCCACAATGAGCAAGGCTATTATATGGTCCCTTTCCTTCCGCGGTATAATGAATCGACAAAAAATGCTCATCGGAATCGAAAAATGAAACGCCCGATTGTTGTCTTATCTTCTCGTGGGAATCGGTAATGCCGTTAAGGTCAAAATCGTGTATTGCAATGAAGCGTAACATTCCGCCTTTTCTGACAAGAGGGCGTAGAGGACCACCGTCTTTGAAGCTGTAATAATTGAAGTTGTAGCATAATATAGGCAGAACAATACATAAAATAAGTAATCGCGATAAAGCGATTCTACCTTTGAATAAAGCCACTAAAAATACTGACAGAATAATGGCTAAAACTGATAATTGGATATATCTCAAAGCCATGGAAGCAGGACCATTGATGAAGCCACCGCCTGTAGCACCGCTAAACGCACTGAATACATTGTAAATAAACACAAATTCGCATGATATTACTATGACGAATGATAAAATACCATATACCAATATTTTAAGTTTAAGATTTTCATACTTGTTTTTGTTATCATTTTCGGGCATGTTACAACCTACTTTCATTTGTTGTTCATGTTTATTTTATCATAGAGAAACACTTTTGTCAATATATTGAATGAAAATAGCCCTTTCCGCGACGAAATTGAAACAAAATCCCCCGAAACGTATTACGCTTCGGGAGAAAAAGTTAGATATTTTCTTGCTTTAAAAATCTGTCGAAGAATTTAACCTTATAAATAAGCCAATAAGAAACAAAACTTACAGCAAGGGCGGGGAAAACGTCTAAGATTGAATGTTGTTTCAAGAAAACGGTGGATGCACAGATGGAAACGGTAATTATGGTGAACACTATTTTCCACGCAGGTTTTCCAAATCGTTTATCGTTCCAAAGCGCAAAATGAACCGCTAACGCACCCGTTACGTGCATAGAAGGGAAAACGTTTGTGTTTGTGTCGAACTCATAGAAGTCTGCCATGAAGCGAGTGAGGAAATTGTCTCTTTCAAACTCCATAGGGCGAAGCTCCTGACAGTTGGGAAATACCAGATAAATAAATGCACAAAAGCTATAGGTGAGAATTATAAACCACATAACTTTTTTGAAGCCTTCAATATCTGTAAAAAGGGTGTATATATGTATTCCCACAAGATACACAAACCAGAACATATAGGGAATCAGAAATAGCTCGCAAAAAGGGATTGCGCCGTCAACGGCAGGCCATTCTATAGGGGTGAAATTTCTGCTTTCCCACATTTCCAAAAGTCTGAAAACGATACCGAATACGGGCCAGTATATAATCAAAAGCAAATGTTTGTATTTGGGCGAATTTATATTGTTAAAACGTAAATCTTTATAATATTTTATGTTCAATTGAAATTTCTCCGTAATCAGTTTTGTGGTGCGTTAACCTTTGTTTTTCTGTATTCAAGAATAATCTTTCTGTAAAACAAAGCGTATTTAATGAGCGAAACAGACATAAATCCTATGGCGAGAGCTATGCTTACCGAATGTATCAATGGATTGAGGTTCGGGAAAAGAGAGTTTATTCCAACAACTAAAAAGATAACTACCGTGCTTAATTTTCCGAACCATTTTGCACCGTTTATTTCGTCAACAGCTTTCAATGAGAGCAGTCCCATTACAAGCATAGCAATTTCTTTGACTACGAGAACTCCAAGCAAAATCCACATTTCAATGCTGTTTATCGTGAGACAAAGACAGAAGATAACAGCCGCTTGAGTGAGCTTGTCTGCTATGGGATCAATGATTTTTCCGGCATCCGTTATCATGTTGAACCGTCTTGCAATAAATCCGTCAGCTACGTCCGTGAAAGCGGATACGGTAAAAAGGACGAACGCAAGGTTTAGATTTTTATCCACGCAGTAGAACCACACGATGAAGGGAATCATAAGGATTCTTATGATAGACAGAATATTCGGTATAGTAAAAAAGGTACGTGATGTAAATTCCTTTTTGATGTCAGTTGTTTTCATTTTTTGTCGCTTTCTGTATTTTAAAATGAATTTATTTCAGATAAAAAGAAGCTATTTTCTTGGCAGAGCTTTGGGAAAATTCCGCTTTTATTTTTTCTGATGCTTTTTCAAATTCCACGTCACCTTCAAGGGTGGACAATGTCATTTTTACAAAGTCGTTTATCTTTTTTGAAGTTTTTGCAGATCCTTTTTTTACGAAAAAATTGCAGTTATACGTTTCGCATCCTCCAACTGCGTTTATAAACAACGCAGGAACGCCAAGAACTGCAACCTCTGTTGAACTTATACCGCCAGGCTTTGTTATGTATAAATCCGAGGATGCGGTGTAATAAGGCATTTTGTCTGTGTAACTTATAATGGAAACGTTTGTAGGGAAATTTTTCTTTATGAGTTTATTATAAAGAGCTTTGTTTTTTCCGCATATAACGAACAGATTTACAGATGAGGGAAGAGCCTTTGAAAGTTTTTTAGATAATTTCAAAATAGGACCGCAGCCCATACTGCCACAAGTCAAAAGAACTGATTTCATATCTGCTGATAATCCCAAGGCTTCTTTTGCTTCCGCTTTTGTCGGAGCATTGAAAAATTCTTTTTTGACCGGGATTCCGTAAAGGGAAACTATCTTTTTCCTCGGAACTCCTCTTTTTACAAAATCATCAGCCAAATCCGGATGGGGAATAAAGTAGGTGTCAATATTTCCTGATGCTGCCCCTGGACTGCATGTGTAATCCGTTGCAACAAAGGCGGTTTTTACTTTAACGTCTTTATATTTTTGCTGAAATCCTGCAATAATAACGGCTGAAAATGGATGGACTGATATGACCGTATCATATTTTTCTTCCGTAATAAGCCTATAAAGTTCGTCTGCACCTTTTGCAAAAAACTTAAAAAGCCATCTGCCCGATTTTTCCAAAGGAGAAGGATCTTTGTCAATCATGGAATACCCGATTGAAGCCGTTTTTGGAAGATGTCTGTAAAGTATCTGGTGCCAATTACAGAGAAATTCGGATTTTTTTTGTGACAGAAAATTCAAAGAATCTACCGCAACGCAAATGTGACCCAAAGCCGTGAATTCATCAATTATAGCTTTAGAAGTTTGATTATGTCCTTCGCCTGTGTTGCAGGTCAAAATCAGTATCTTCATTATTCTTAAACGTCCGCTGTGAAGCGCACTCTATCCTTTAGTTTAGTTTATCAAGTCTTGAAAGCAGAGAGATTATCCTTGCTCTGTTATAACGCTGTATCAATATAAAAGGTGAATTACCCAATGCCCAGATTACAAAACATACAGTTCCCCATAAAGCTCCGCCGATAAAAAAGCAGGGAAATGCAAAAACTATAAGGAAAAAATGTATAATTTCTGCCACACATGTTTCCTGCGCAAGTAACGTTAACTCAGGTACTGAACGGTAATGTATTATTTTTTTCTTCACCATAGAACGCCTTATTTTGCTCATGTCGGGCATACGGTCTTTCCAGAACCGTATTTTCAACTTGTCATAAAAATCACCGTTTTTCTCAAAAGAAAAAGGGGAAAAAGGCGGACGGTTAAAGGATATTTTGTCTCTGTTTAAAGTATCGCCAATAAAATTGGATAAAATACCTATAAATGCCAGATAAACGACACAGTAAACTATTTTCATATTTTTAAATCATCGAGTGTTTAATGTTACGGAAATATTATATCTACCTAAAATAAATTGAAAATAAACGTAAAATATTAAATTACATTATAAAACTTTCACGATGCAATGTCAAGTAGAAATAGAATAAAAATGGAAAAAAAGAAAAAAATATGAACAGCACATGGTGTGCTAAACAAAATATAGGAAAAAAGTTTTCAAAACTTGAAGAAGAAAACTATTGAAAATATATGGAAATTGGGGTATAATGATTGTAGCACATGCGTGTGCGTTTGTCACGAGTATCCGCAAAATGGAGTTTGAATATGAAAGTATTGGCGTTCAACGGAAGTCCCCGAAAGGGTTGGAATACGCAACAGATTCTGGAAAAGGCACTGGAGGGTGCGAT
>JAZOCZ010000040.1:0-3527 GCA_045596755.1 Eubacteriales bacterium
AAGGGTAAAGGTCTCCCCAAGGAGTTACAGCCATATATTCAGTACCCGAACCGCATCCCGATATACGTTTATAAATACAAGGACCGCCTTTAAGGTCAATCATATAGTGATAGAAAGTAAAAGGCCTTCCCTCTTTCTCACGTTCAATCATAAGATGAGCCAACTTTTCATATTGCTCCATAATTACGGGAAGATCTTCCTTAGTCAATTCAGACGGATCACCGGGGGCGCAAACGACAGGCTCCATACTCAACTCTGTAAAGCCTAAATCAAGCATTGTTTTTATATCTTCAAGAAAATCGGGGTTTGCATGAGTAAAAGTACCCCTCATATAATAATCCTTACCGCCACGTGCTTCTACAAGCTTCTGGAACTTTGGAACTATACGCTCCCAGCTTCCTCTGCCCTCGTAATCGACACGGTATCTGTCATGAACCTCTTTTCTGCCGTCAAGGCTGAGGACTACGTTGCTCATTTCCTTGTTTGCGAATTCTATAACGTCATCGTTGATACCGAGTCCGTTTGTTGTCAAGGTGAATCTGAAATTTTTGTTATGCTTTTTCTCGATGCTTCTTGCATACGCAACGAGTTCTTTAAGCATATCAAAGTTCATAAGAGGTTCGCCACCGAAAAAGTCAACCTCTAAATTATGACGTGTACCCGAATTTTCAATAAGGTAATCAAGGGCACGTTTTCCGACTTCAAGACTCATAAGACCTCTGTTGCCCTTATATTTACCCTGACTTGCAAAGCAATACGCACAATTAAGATTACAAGTATGTGCAACGTGCAGGCAAAGAGCCTTAACAACGCCCGACGTTTTTGCCTTCAGCTCACCTGCCATTTTTTCAAATGTATCGGGAGCAAAAAGTAAACCTTCCTCTTTAAGTTCCTCAATCTGAGAGTAGCATTCCTCTATTTCTGACTTGGGAATATCCTTATATTTCTTTGAAATTTCATCTATAACGTATTCACGGCTGTTATTTTCATAAATTTCTATCAAATCATAAGCAATTTCATCCACAGCGTGAACAGACCCCGAACAGATGTCAAGAACTATGTTTAACTCTCCAAATTTATATTGATGTATCATTTGAATTTTCCCCTTTTTTGAAACATACAGAAAAACGCCGCCGCATAACCCGCGGCGGCATCATTTCAGCTAATTGAATTATTTGCTTTCTTTAACGTCTTTCTTTGCGTTTTCGCATTTCTGGTTAGCAATACCGCAGCTTGTTTTGCAAGCGGATTGGCAAGATGTCTGACATTCGCCACAGCCACCGTTTTTAGCACTTGCGCAAAGATTTTTTGTAGCCAAAGTTTTGATATGTTTCATAATGAGTCTCCTATGTAATCTTTAGATATGTTTTTTGATATTATAGCACTTTTATAGCTCAAAGTCAATACCCAAGCGAAATTTTTCACAAAATGGTATTATAAGTTTTTTTGAATTCATTGTAAAGCTTATAGAATGTATAAAAGGCTTCTTTATCATCAGCAGAAAATAACATTATGATGGAATTCCAATTTCTGTTTCCAAAGATATATTCATTTGATATACGATATTTTTTACGATAATGTATACAAACGTATTCGAGAAAACCATTTAAAATTTCATGGATTTCTTCTCCCGAAAACGTGTGAAGAGCAAACATCATTGAATAAAGAATATCGCAAAAACTTCTCAAAGAAATATCCTTCATATATTTTTGAGGGTTTATTTCTGCATCTTTTAGAAAATATTCCATTATTTTCTTTCCATTCACCTTCGAAATGTATTCATTTTCTCTATTTTCATTTTCATAAAAACCTTTTTCATTTATAAACGTTTTTAAAAGAACACAGAATTTATCCCAACGTGTATCAAAATAATTGAAGAAGTAAATTATGTCCTTCCAGCTTCTTTTAGTCCAAGACGGATCGTTTATTTGATATTTCTCACTATAATAAATGGCAACATGTGCTGTGAATTGATCTTCAAAATCAAGCTTTACACTATAAATTATATATATGGCGGAAACCAAATTTTTTATAAATTTCTCCGCTTTTTCTAAAGATACTTCCCCAATGTATGCACCTGGACGTTCAGTAAGTTTAATCAACACGGTGCAGAGTTTCATATTCAAATCATCATGAATGATACTGTTCATATGTCACCTAAATTTTTTCAATAATCATTAGTAGCATCCCCGTTACCGCTTACAGGGATAGCGTCTCCGAGATAAGTTGGTTCGACCTTAAACAAGCACCAGATGAAGTCCTTACATCTTGCAATCATTTCACGGCTTTCTCTGTAAAACTCATTTTCATACCAGTAAACGTCGGAAGCAACACCGTAACTTTCCATACCCATTTTTTCCGCATTGTACATGCCACGGTACAAATGGTATTCCTGAGTTACAACAATGACCTTTTCAGCCTTGAAAATCTCTTTTGCTCTATACATCGTTTCATAGGTGGAAAATCCTGCATGGTCCATAAAAACGTCTTCCGATGGAACGCCCTTATTTATGGCATATTGCTTCATAACGCCAACCTCGTTGTAACCTATCCTGCCGTGATCCCCGCTCATAAGTAGTTTTGGCGCACCGCCTTTTTTATATATGTCAATGGCGAAATTAAGTCTGTCCCGAAGCATATCGCTTGGTGTTCCGTCAGGCTTTATACCGCACCCTAAAACTATAATACAATCAACGTCTGAAAGATTTCCTGCTTCTTCAACCGTCAAAATGTTCTCATCAACGGATTTTTTAACGTAAAGATTCAAAGAGAGAGTCAGAATACCGATAAAAATCCCGAAGCAAACACAGAAAATGCAAAACCGTTTTACTACTTTTCTGAAACGTACACTTTTCAAAACCTTTTTCAGAAAACCAAAAATCTTTTTAAAAAATCCTAAAATCCTTTCAACTATTTTTTTCATAATACATCCTCTCACGTTACTACGTTAAAATCAGTATATCACATTATATTTTTAATGTCAATTACAAAAAACGCTCCAAGATCAACGTTCCTGAAGCGTTTATATATAAAATTATTTTTCAGATGTATAGTTATCGAAATAGCCCTGAATCCAGACGATAGGAGTACCCTTATCACCGCTACCTGAAGTAAGGTCGCAGAGAGAGCCGATAAGGTCTGTAAGTCTTCTTGGAGTTGTTCCCTGAGATGCCATACTGCCTACAAGGTTATCTTCTTTTGTTTTGATACGTTCAGAGATAGCCGCTTTAAGAGCATCACCCGAAAGATCTGCGAAATCGTTATCTGCAAGATATTTGAGTTTGATTTCGTTGGGCTGGCCTTCAAGTCCTTTAGTATATGCAGGGGCAACAACGGGGTCTGCAAGCTCCCATATTTTTCCAACGGGGTCTTTGAAAGCTCCGTCACCATATACCATAACTTCAACGGTTTTTCCCGTTGCATCTTTGATATATTTCTGGATGTTTTCAACAACTTCCTGGCAATCTTTTGGGAAAAGTTTAACGGAAGTTTCCGTTGCCTTATTGCTTCCCAAAAGTCCGAAATCA
>JAZOCZ010000041.1:0-2168 GCA_045596755.1 Eubacteriales bacterium
ATACCAATTTCTCTTGGGAATCTGCTTTGAGCTTCGAAGGTAACGCAGGGCCATACGTTCAGTATACCTATGCAAGAGCATCTTCCGTTCTCAGAAAAGCGGGAGAAATTGGCGCAGACTTTGGAGAATACGAACCTTGCGCAGAGGAAATTGAGGTTATCAAAAAACTTCTTCAATTCCCCGAAAAAGTAATTATGGCTTTGAATGAATATGAACCTTCCGTTATTTCCAGATACGCCTTGGAATTTTGCGCGTTGTTCAATAGTTTCTATCATAATTGCAGAATCGTTGGTGCTGATGAAAATACGGCATCATTCAGAGCTTGTATAGCGAAAGGCGCGGTTAACGTTCTCGGAAAATGTCTCGACCTTTTAGGAATGAGAAGAACAGAGGAAATTTAATATAAAATCATAAAAGTCAGAGAGAATATATTTCTCATTTTGATGGTGTGTGGAGGATATAATACATGTCAGGACATTCCAAATGGAAAAATATAATGCATAAAAAAGAGAAGACAGACGCTCAAAGAGCGAAAATCTTCACAAAAATAGGTAAGGAAATGGCTGTTGCGGTTAAAGAGGGCGGACCCGACCCTGCTGTTAACGCAAAGCTCCGCGACCTTATCGCAAAGGCAAAGAGCAACAACGTTCCCAACGATAATATTGACCGTATTATCAAAAAGGCTTCAGGGGCAGATGCTGTTGATTACGAAACTATAGTTTACGAAGGATACGGCATCGGTGGCGTTGCTGTTATTGTTGAAACTATGACGGATAACAGAAACAGGACAGCCGCAGAGGTTCGCCATTATTTTGATAAATTTGGCGGAAATATGGGAACAACGGGATGCGTCTCCTATTTGTTCACCGATAAAGGTATAATTGTTGTTGATGCCGCAGGCGTTGATGAAGAAAAACTTATGGAAGCCGCGATCGAAACTGGTGCTGATGACCTCAGTAACGAGGGAGAGGTTTTCGAAGTTTATACCGCGCCTTCTGACGTTTATGCCGTTAAAGAAGGACTTGAAGCCGCAGGATATAAAATTGTTTCTGCCGAGGTTGAAAAGATTCCTTCAACGTATACGTCCCTTGATGATGAACAGGCTGTTAAGATGAACAGACTTCTTGATGCGTTGGACGACAATGATGATGTGCAGAACGTATGGCACAACTGGGAAAACGAAGAATAAAATCAATTCGTAATTCGGAATGCGGAATGCGGAATAAAGGAAACTTTTTTCGCTTTGCTCAAAAAGTAATAATGTAATGAAAGTTTTTGGGGGTATGGGGGACTTTTTTTAAAAAGTCCCCCATGAAAAATATGAACAACACAAATTTACAAAACTGCATAATCAACGTATTTAAGCCTGAGGGCATATCGTCTCAAGGGGTTGTAACCGCGGTAAAACGTGCTTTGGGTGTTAAAACCGCAGGACATTGCGGAACACTCGACCCTCTTGCGACGGGCGTGCTTCCAGTTATGGTTGGACGAGCCGTAAAAGCTTCCGAATACCTTACCGACCACGATAAGCTATATCTTGCAAAAATGAAGCTTGGCGTTGTGACTGACACGGGCGATATAACGGGAAATGTTTTGAAAACCTACGGCGGTAAATTGCCGTCCTTTTGGGATGTTCTGGAAGCAACACAGAAGTTCACGGGCGAAATAATGCAAGTGCCCCCTATGTATTCCGCATTGAAGGTGGACGGGAAGAAACTTTATGACCTTGCAAGGCAGGGGATAGAAGTTGAAAGAAAAGGCAGAAAAATTACAATTTATTGTATCGCGCCTCAAGAATGTGGCTCGGAAGATGAAATAATGCTTGACGTTCTATGCTCAAGGGGAACTTATATCAGAACGCTTGTTGAGGATATAGGAAATGAATTGGGATGCGGTGCGACTATGGCATCTCTTTGCAGAAAATCTGTGGGAAGCATAAAACGGATCGGTTCTAAAAGGTATACCTTTAACCCGATGTTTTCTGATAAAAACGCAGTTTCCTTTGAGGACTTGAAAAAGGGAGAAATACCGCCTTGCGCCATAACTCGCGTCGAAGACGTTTTTTTGAATTTTGAAAAAATAACTTTCCCTGATTTTTACGAAAGACTTTTTTCCAATGGATGCGAAATTTACGTGTCAAAGCTCCCTTTGGGACATCCTGCAAAAAA
>JAZOCZ010000042.1:0-14375 GCA_045596755.1 Eubacteriales bacterium
GTAGTTCGGGTTATCTATGATGTGAATCAGGTTGAAAAAGAGGCTGAAGAAATATCAAAGGAACTTGAAACTGTTGAAGAACGTGTATCGAAACTTAAATATAGATACGAATTACCTGTTGATGAAAGTTATCTTGAGAAAATAGCAAGAGAAAACGGATATTATTTTCCTGATGAAACTATTTTTTATAATAACTTTGCTAAATAAGTGGAGTTTTAATTGAATATCAGAACACTGCACACGATGACCTTGTGTGCAGTTTGTTTTTATTTTCTCAAATTTGAACAAAAAACATATGCTGTTTTAACGCTTTAAAAACACGGATGTTGCCCGAAAAACTAACAAAATTTGACTCAAAAATATAAACTTTTAATCTTTTGTACTTTTTTGACAAAAAACTATTGACAAATATGAAAAAATATAGTATAATCATTACAGAAAGAAACAAGGAGGTCACAAAAATGAAGCCTATTATCATTTCTAAAAAATTTGAACTTACCGAGGATATTAAAGAAAGAATTTACAAAAAGCTTAACAAACTTAATAAATTCTTTGAACCTGAAACTGAAGCAACCGTTCGACTCAAAGAAGAACGTGGCAGAGTTATTGTTGAGATTACTATCTATAAAGGAAGCTCAATTTTCAGAGCAGAAGAAACGGATAAAGATGCAATCTTTGCAATTGACCATGCGGTAGATGTTCTTGAACGTCAGATTCGTAAAAACCGTACAAGACTCTATAAGAGACTTTATAGTAACGGAATGCCAGACGTTGCCGAAGTTGATGCTCAGGATTCTGAAATCGAAGAAGAAATCAGAATATCCAAGGTTAAGAAGTTTGAGTTTGCTCCAATGACTGTTGAAGAAGCCATTATGCAGATGAACCTCTTGTCTCATGAATTTTTCATGTTCCGTAATGCAGATACGGGAATGTTTAACTTGGTTTATAAGCGTAAGGAAAACGATTACGGTCTCATCGAGCCGAAAGAATAAAATAATCCCAAAACGGATTATGACGTTTTCTTATCCTTCTTTTGAGAGTATACAACTATGCTTGCCAAATAAGTTAATCAAACTCATTTAAAAAAGGATATGCGAAAACGTGTCGGTATTCAGATAGATGAAAAACTCCCCGCAAGAACGGCGAGATTTAAACTTTAAGAAATACAATGCGCAAATAACCCGAAAATCCGCAAGAACGGCAAAAGGGGAGTGTTGAAAAATCTTGAAGTGTTGCGAGAGCAACGAAAACGAAATGGAGGATTGATATCATAGACATCAATTTTTCAAACGATAGCGAAAAATAATCCTGCATCCTTTGAATATACAGTTTCGGTAAAGAATTTACCGAGTGTACAAAAAAAGTATAACTGTAAAAGGATGCAGGAGTTCGCTTTTTATGATATATAAATAAAAATCTCAAAATGTATAAAAGGTTGAAGTGTGAAAAATGTAAATATATAAAAGGCTAATCGTAGGAAAATGTCGAAAAATAAAATATTGTCCTAAAAAATTATGCCAAAAGTATTGACAAAATGATTTCTTTATGGTAATATGTTTGGGCTGTGTAGGGATATAGCCAAGTCGGTAAGGCACAGGACTTTGACTCCTGCATTTCGCTGGTTCGAGTCCAGCTATCCCTGCCAGAAAAAAGCACTTGCACAAGCAAGTGCTTTTTTCAACTAAATCCGCCTTCGGCGGAAGAAATCCACCTACGGTGGATGAAATCGCTTCGCGATGAAATCTGCCTTGCGGCAGGATGTAGAGGCGGATTTAATTTCATCTGAGGCGGAACGCCGAAGATTTCATCCGAGCCTCGCTCGGATTTCATCGTGCAACGCACGATTTCATTCATTTCGCGTCTGTAGACAGATTTGAACCGGCGAAACGGTTGAAATGTTTACAAAGTTGTGGTATAATGATGTCAGGAAGGCGGTGAGATAAATGAAATACAAGAAAGAACGCGGGCAGAGCAGAAAACTGAAAACACTCATTGATAATATACATCTAATTGTGCCCTTTGAAAACACCGATATTCGTTATGAGCATTTTCATGTTCCCAGCGGGCCATTTATTTCATCACCCAAAACAAGCGGAAAAGTAAAAACGGCGTTTTGTAAAGTATGGCTTCAAAAAGCAGAAGAAATCTTAAAACAAAAGCCCTCAAATTTGCCATTCTGTAAAGTGGTTGCTATAATTAATGAAGGTGATCTATGGGAGTCGCAAATCGTAATTTTTTACGATAAAAAATACTACGAATCTTTTTGGACACGAAATGCACCTGAACAAACTTGGACACTCATAGATGACCCGACGAAATCATTTATCAAAGAGCGTAATATCAAAACCCAATTAAATGAAATTGGTTATTTACAAACAATTTCGGAAATCGATTTCAATAAGAAATCAGTACTTTGGTTTTATGGTGAGATATAATTTTACATAGGACTCGTTGCAAGCATGGCGTTGCGCCCCGGAAGACAGCGGTCAAATGCAACTCCCATCATCGCCAAGGGATTAGTGTACCCTCTGCAAAATCAGCGTGCATCTAAATCAGCCACACACGGTTTTGCATCTAAATCGGACACACGTCCCAAAAAATCCAAGTCTTCGGACTTGGATTTTTTTATCCAAGTTGCAGACCTGGTATGTAATTGCTCGTAGGGTGTATGGAATCCCTCGAACGCCTGTTAGGACAACATCATCTGAATGTTAGAGATGTGTTATTTAAACGTCTTGAAATGTTTGTAAAAATGTTGTATAATAATAAAAACGTTCGTAGAAATTTGATTGCATACATTAACACATCAAAGGAGAGCTATGAAGAAAAGAATAGATTCAAAAGAAGACGGTTATATAAAAAACCAGAAATTTTTTAAAAAGATATGCGTTGGGGTATATTTTTTAAAATCAGTGTAATCGTAATACCCATAGTTGTCATTACAGCGATTTTTTGGGGAATTATTTCCTTAGATCTTTCACCAGACAGATGGAAACATAAGGAAATTACTTATTCACACATTTCTTTAAAATATCCGTCATATGAACGACGTGGTACAAGCAAAAGCTGCTTTTTGAATACAACGGATGGCGAAAAATTTGTTATTCCGTCAGGAACAAAAGAACTGAAATTACTCGTTGGCAAATATTTTGTATATTGATTTGTTCAACCAAACTGTTGATGTGCTTACAAACGTGTGGCATAATGCAAGTTAAATAAGCCTTGAAAATAACTTTTTAATAATTTTCTTCACGCATTTTAATATGATTTATTGGAATAATACTATAAAAGGAGGGAATCGTTTGATAAAGACAAAATTGTTATCTGCAAAGCGGATTGTGCGATTGGTATTTATAAATTATTTTGAACATAACGTTGGAAAAAATGCGGCAGCGCTTGCTTATTACCTGTTTTTTGCAATTTTTCCTCTTTTGATTTTCGTATCAAACTTTTTAGGTTTGCTTGATCTGGATGTTCATTCCATAACAAGACATTTAGGAAAATTATTACCTCCCGATATAGTAAGTATCGTTGAAACATACCTTGATTATATATCCAACTCGTCCAATCATGTGCTTTTGTGGTTTTCATTGGTTTTTTCCATATGGTTTCCCATGCGAGCGGTTAGGGGACTTATGGCGGACGTTCGTCAGGCTTATGAACTTAAAGAGCCGGAAAAACCCGTTGCTTATGCGGTTAAACAGCTTTTATATACCGTTGTTTTTCTCGTTGTGCTTGTTCTTACCTTGTTTCTTTCGGTTGTGGGAGAAAACGTTCTCGGATATATAAACGATGCTTTGCCTCAAAGTTGGCATATGTCTGATTATTTAATTGAAATATGGCAATACTTGCGTTTCTTTATCGTAGCTTTACTCATGCTTTTCTCCATTGGTTCTCTGTATTCACTCGCACTTGATAAAAGACCTCGTGTGAAAAAAATCCTTCCAGGACTATTCGGTTCTCTTTTGTTGTGGATGGTTGTAAGTGTTGGATTTTCTTTCTATGTGGAAAATTTCGCAAAATATTCAATTATCTATGGA
Organism: Eubacteriales bacterium; assembly: GCA_045596755.1. Classification (GTDB taxonomy): domain Bacteria; phylum Bacillota; class Clostridia; order Oscillospirales; family CAG-382; genus SIG653. The sequence continues at coordinate 4,041 of JAZOCZ010000042.1, forward strand.
ACACTTGGAGCGGTAATGGTTTTGCTTGTGTGGCTTTATATGACAGCGTTGTTTCTTATACTTGGTGCTGAACTTAATGCATCGATTCAAAAGGTAACGGCTTAATAATCAATGAAATTTAAAAAAAATGATATTGTATTTTTAAGGAAGTTAATGTATAATAATGCCACTAAATAAAGAGCGAGGTTGTATTATGGTTAAGCACATGATTATCTGGAAATTGAAAGAAGGTTTGGAAAATCCAGAATCAAAAAAACAGGAGATTAAAGAAGCGCTTGAAGGATTGGTCGGAAAAATTGACGGACTACTTGAAATGAAAATTCATATAAACGGAATGGACTCTTCTACTGGGGATCTTTTTATGGATTCTACCTTTGAATCTGCTGAAGCGTTGGCATTTTATCGGACTCATCCTGACCATTTAGCAGTAGCTTCGGGGCTTGTCAGACCTGCGGTGGAACAAAGATTATCTTTCAACTATTAAGGTAATGTAAATCACACTTTTTTATATCGCTTTTGCAATCAAAAAAATCCTATTGATTTTTTAGTATATATTAAAAAAGTTGGGGCATACTTACTCTCGGAGGGCGTGAGTATGTGCGAAGAAGAAGTGAAAACCGAAGAGCAAAAGGGTAATGAAGCAGAAAAAAGCGTTACTACTTGCGGTGAATCGGGCTGTATCCATGCTTTGATAATAGCAGGACAGATAGAGGGGCATTATTCAGCCTCGAATCAGACGAAGTCAACCAAGTATGAGCATATTATTCCAACTCTTGTAGCAGTTGAGGAAAGTTCTGATATTGACGGACTTCTGATACTTCTCAATACAATAGGCGGTGACGTTGAAGCAGGACTTGCCATAGCAGAAGTAATTGCAGGGATGAGAAAGCCAACAGTTTCTTTGGTGTTGGGCGGAAGCCATTCCATAGGCGTTCCACTTGCTGTGGCTGCAAAACGTTCGTTTATCGTTCCCTCCGCAACTATGACCCTTCACCCTGTGAGAATCAACGGTCTTGTTATCGGAGTACCGCAGAGTTTTGATTATTTTGAAAAAATGCAAATGCGTATAATTGAGTTTATCACGAGAAATTCGACGGCTGACGGTGATGAACTTAAAAATATGATAATGAAAACAGACCAGATGACAACTGATATCGGAACTGTTTTAGGCGGTGCGGAAGCGGTTGAAAAAGGATTGATAGATAGGGTAGGAAGTTTGGGCGATGCGCTGTCATGCCTGAAACAGATGATAGGGAAAGAAGATAAGTAATCGAAGAAAGCAGACTTGACAGAAAATTTTCTGCCAAGCCTGTTTTTCATTTTTTGTGAATTGGTAAAAATTAAAATTCAATTTATATATATGTTATATATTTAATTTGTATATGGATAAGGAAAAACTGATAAAATTTTCGGAATTTGTTGACATAATCTTTTGTTTGTGATAAACTAAAGTGTAATTTTATGTAAATTGATGTAATTGGAGGTATAAATGAGAGATAACGTTTTATATTTTGTTATTCCTTGTTATAACGAAGAAGCTGTTCTCGTTGACACAGCGAAAGTAGTGTACGAAAAAACTATAAAATTGATTGAACAGAAAAAAATATCTGAAAAAAGCAGAATCGTTTTCGTAAACGACGGCTCCAAGGATTCAACCTGGGAGATTATAAAAAAACTTCACGATGGTAAGGAAATATTTTCAGGAATAAATTTGAGTCGAAACAGAGGGCATCAGAACGCATTACTTGCAGGACTTCTTACCGTTAAGGATGATGCGGATATGGTAGTTTCCATGGATGCGGACTTGCAGGACGATATAAACGCCGTTGATGAAATGATTGATAAGTATCACGACGGATGCGATATCGTTTATGGAGTGCGTTCAAAACGTGAAACTGATACTTTTTTCAAGCGTTTCACCGCGGAAAGTTTTTATAAGGTTATGAATATGCTTGGTGCAAATACAATATATAACCATGCTGATTTCAGACTTATGAGCAAACGTGCCTTGAATGAACTTGCAGGATACAGCGAAGTTAACTTGTTCCTCAGGGGAATAATTCCAATGATTGGTTTTAAAACCGACGTTGTGTATTATGAACGCGGAGAACGTCTTGCGGGAGAAAGCAAATATCCTCTTAAAAAAATGCTTTCCTTCTCCATAGAGGGTATAACCTCTCTCAGCGTTAAACCCCTTAGTATGATAACGTATCTTGGTATAGGTGTGTTTTTAATAAGTATAATAATGCTTCTTTATTCCGTTATACAATTTTTCCGTGGCGTTACCGTTGCAGGTTGGGCAAGTATTATTGTATCAATATGGGCGATAGGCGGTCTGATTTTGCTTGCGATTGGCATAACAGGAGCGTATATCGGAAAGATTTACCTTGAAACAAAGGGCAGACCCAGATTTATAATTGACGAATATTTGAATAATAAATAAGGTGTAAGAAAATGCTTGGAGAATTTTATAAAAAGATAAGAGAAAACGTTGGAACGGTTGTTGTAGGTAAAGAATCTCTTTGCGATTTAATGACAACAACTATGCTTTGCGGTGGACATATGCTTCTCGAAGATGTTCCAGGAACCGCAAAAACGACCTTGGCGAAGGCTTTTGCCGCTTCGTTTGAAGGCGTTTACAAGCGTATACAGTTTACGCCCGACCTTCTTCCCTCCGATATTACTGGTATAAACTATTTCAATATGAAAAAATCCGAGTTTGAATTTGTACCAGGTCCTGTTTTTTCTAACGTTTTGCTTGTAGACGAAATAAACAGAGCAACACCCAAAACTCAGGCAGGTTTACTTGAATGTATGGAGGAGCTTCAGGCTACCGTTGACGGAAACACTATGGAAATAAAAGCTCCTTTTATGGTAGTTGCAACCCAGAACCCTATCGAAAGCATGGGCGTTTTCCCGCTTCCTGAAGCACAGCTTGACCGTTTTCTGATAAAGGCGAATATGGAATATCCAACTCATGTGGAATCAGCCGCTATCCTTAAACGCTTTAACGGAGCTAACCCTCTTTCTGATATTAAACCAGTGTTCTCTGTTGATGAAATTCTGGAAGCAAGAAAAACCCTTGAATCAATTTTCGTTCATGAGGATATTATGGATTACATAGTTTCTCTCGTCGAAGCAACGAGAAATCATAGCAACGTAACTTTAGGCGTCAGCCCCCGTGGAGCGTTGGCTCTTATGAGAGTGTCAAAAGGATTTGCAGCCGCCGCTGACAGAGCATACGTTACTCCTGATGACGTCAAATCTGCCGCAATGTACGTTTTACCTCACAGAATGGTTCTTTCCAGCTCTGCCAAGGTTAAAAAGAATGCGGCTAAAGAGATAATCGAGGGTATACTTGAAACCGTTGCTGTGCCAACGGAAGGCGAGCTGGGATGGTATAAAGGCTGAAAGGGTATTTGATATGGATCCTTCAATTCAGGCGTTGCTTGCTATTTTAGGTACAGTATGCCTTTTGTTGCTCATTATGCTTTACAGATATCTGAAAGCAAAATGCATAAGAAGAATAGAGTATTCCCGCCGTTTTGCCGATGAAGGCGTTCATGAGGGAATGAATACTGTTTTGATTGAAACAATATATAACCCATCGTTATTTTTTCTTTTCAATATTCACGTTGAATCCTTCTTGTATAGCGGGATACGTCCTGAGTCTGTTTTGTACGATGATTCTCTTGATATGCATTATTGCGTAAGTACCTTCAGGATTATTCCGCCTTTCGGACGTATTCAGAGGAAAAATGTTATTTGCTGTGAAAAAAGAGGATTGTATGAGCTTGAATCTGTTGAGATAAATTACAGAAAAAATCCTCATACAATAAAGTCGGAAGCATCCCTCTACGTTTATCCGAAGCCTGTTCCTCTTAGCGGTGCTCATATGCACCCTAATAGTGTTCAGGGCGATAATCCTACGAACCGAAGACTTATATATGATCCCTTTTCTTTTTCTGGAATAAGGGATTACGTGGCGGGCGATTCAATGAGAATGATAAATTATAAAGCTACGGCAAGGTCAGTAGTAGGTTCTGATTACGGTATAAAGGTGAATAAATTTGATTACGTTTCCAACAGAAACGTTCTCGTTCTTATAGACTATAAATATTCCGATGAAGCTCAAATAAGTGGCGAGGATTACAACTGCATAATGGAAAACGCTCTCCGAGTTGCAACTGCGTTGATTTGCGAGGCATCGGAGTCGGGATACCGTGTAGGCTTTGCCGCTAACTGTAAGCTTTCAAGCGGTGAGATGTTTATGCGTTTCCCTGCTGACAGCGGTGTGTTACATTATATAGAAATGCTGAAAAGCATGGCAACTTTGAGAGCAACCCCAGGTATGTCCATGCAAAGACTTATTGAAATGTATATTGCGGATTCTCTCACGGAGACGGAAATTATCCTATTTGCTCATGAGGTTGACGATACGGCGGTAGTGAATCTTGAACGTCTTTCCGTTATGGGAAATAGTGTTAACACCTTTACCTTGGACGAAAGTTTTATAAATATTGATGCAGGTTAAATATGCTTATCGTAAGAGATAAAAAATCCAAAAAATATTTGTGGAAATCAATTATTGCACTTCTTGCAGGTGCAGGACTTTTTGCGCTTAAAAACTTAATAAAGGATAAAAATGCCGCTGATTTCGTTATTATTTTAGGATCAGCCTCTTGTATTCTGGGAGTTTGGTTTTATTATAAATCTTTGATGAACTCTATGGAGCTTATAGTAAAACCCGCTTTGAAAAGGGTATTCGGAAAGATTGTAAAATCTGTCAAGAAGACTGTAGATAAAATAAAGAAAAAGCTTGGTATTTCCGAAAAAACATGGCGAATGAAGGGGAGCGACAGCCTTAATTTCGTGCTTCCATCGTGGAGCAAAAAAAGGGGAACGAAACGTGACTTCGGAAAATCCCGTATAAAATGGAACGAAGATCCAGGAAACCCTTGGAAAATACGGTATATTTACACCAAATATATTGTGAAACGACAGAAAAAAGGAGCTTATATAAAAAGCTCATCCACGGCTCTTGAAAATGAAGAATCGCTTGGAGCGTCTTGCCCGTTCCCTGAAATTTTTCAGCTTTATACATTGTCCCGATATGCTCCTTCAAAAATCAGTAACCAAGCCGTTACCGATGAAACCGTTGAAGAAGCCATGGAAAAACTTATAAAATAGTTATTGACAAACATAAAAAAGTATGTTATTATACCCTTGCCAACAGAAATAGGGGTGCTGGATGTTCCGGCTGAGATAGAATCTTAAGATTCTGAACCCGTTAAACCTGATACGGATAATGCCGTCGTAGGGAATTTCAGTAATGCGAGATATACTTACGCCAACGTTTCCGTTGGCGTATTTTATATTTTAGGAGGTTGATTTTATGACGGAATCAACAAAAATCGTTCCGGAGAGAAGAAAGAGGGAGGAAACTATAAGAAGGCTTGTTGTCAGTGCCGTAATGCTTGGCGTTGCAACGGCTCTTGAGCTTGTTTCTAACTTTATTCCTCTTGAACTTCCTTTTGGCGGAAGAATTACAATTGTAAGTATGTTACCCATTGTTGTCGTAGGGTATATGTACGGTACTTCACAAGGACTTTTCACAGCGTTCTGTTTTTCGATTATCCAGATACTTCTTGGAATGAAAACTGTTTCCGCTTTCTTTATGCCCGGTGATAGCCAGATGGTTATATGGAAAGCTTTAATAGTTTGCTTCCTTGACTACGTTCTTGCTTATACTGTTTTGGGCTTTTCGGGCTTGTTCAGAAATAAGTTCAAAAATAAAGCAGTAGGGTTATCCGTAAGCAGTATTTTTGCTCTTTCCTTAAGATATGTGGTACATATTATTTCAGGTGCTATATTCTTCGGCTCATGGGCTGAATGGTTCTTTTCACAAGATGGATTTTATTCTATTGGAGAAAAAATATTGAACGTTTTTGACGGTAACTCTCTTTCCGTGATATATTCTGTTTTTTATAACGGACTTTATATGATTCCTGAAATTGTGTTAACTGCCGTCAGTGCATTTTTCGTTGGTGGGGTTATTTCCATAGGCGAAGGGAAGAAAGAGCCTTAATTTTTGATTTGTTGGAGTTTTTATGGGAAATATTTATACAAAAGGAAACGAAAAAATCTGCTATATAGTAGGTGCTTTTGAAAGCGGAGAGATAAGTATTGAAGCGTCTGAAAAAGACCTTATTATCTGTGCTGACGGGGGGCTTGAAATATTGCGGAAATACGGAATTACTCCACACGTTATAATGGGTGATTTTGATTCCTTGGGATATATACCAAAGGGAGATAACGTTAAGGTTTTCCCGAAAGAAAAGGACGATTCCGATACGGGAATCGCTATAAAATACGGGTTCGAAAAGGGATACGAAAAATTCGTTATTTACGGTGGATTGGGCGGAAGATTTGACCACACGGTAGCAAATATCCAACTTCTTTCTTTTATCGCAGAGAAAGGCGGAAAAGGCTTTCTCGTTGGGGATAAAACCTATATGACCGTAATTAAGAACGGAGATGCAGAGCTTTTTGGAAAAGGCTATATATCTGTATTTTCACTTTCTGATAAAAGTGAGGGAGTTACCTTGAAAGGTCTTAAATATACCCTTAAAAATTCCACCCTTTCAAATTCTTTCCCTCTTGGGTTAAGTAACGAGTTTGTAAACGAAGAAGATCCCGCTTTAATACGGGTTCAAAGCGGGTCGCTTCTCGTTGTTGTGAATGAATGAAAGTTGGGCTGTAGCATTCGCCGCAGCCCAATATTTATTCAATTATATTTTCATGTACAAACCCCGCCTGAAATTGACGGGGTTTGTCATTAGTATAAGCCACGGATTAGTTTACATGGATTTTTTTCATACTATTTTTCCGACTTTCTCGGTTTGATATATGCCTTTTTCTGCAGAAGCACGATGACAACCATACTCAGAATGCTCATTGTTAACCATAACACAGGGGCGGCAGAATCTCCTGCTTCAGGCGGTACGGGAGCGGTCTTCCACTGTGCGTACAGAACCTCATTAGAGGATACGGATATAGTCTCGCTATCTGCGAAGGTTTTTCCGCTACCATCTGCTTTGGTATTCCAGCCGATGAAGGTAAAACCCTCACGAGTGAACTCGTTTGAAATTAGATTTTGCTCCGCATCCGCGGTGAATATTTGCTGAGCCATGGTTCCGCTACCGCCGTTGGAATCAAAGGTTATGGTATAGGTAATTGCAGGCTTAGCATTGACAGTAATGGGCAGTTCAGCGGTTTTGGTAACGCCGTTCTCAGTATAGGTGATGGTCACAGCCGTATTTGATACGGTCAGAGAATCTGTTGGTGAAATAGTATAATCTGTGACAGCCTTCGGTCTGCCTTTGGAATAGGTTGCCATTACCACCATGCTGGCGGGATCGAAGGTTTCGCCTTCGGTGTAGACCGTCTTGGTGGGCTGCGTAGTGATGGTGATGCCTGTTAACACAACAGGCGTAGGATCGACAGCGATGACGAAGTCGAAGTTTGCTACTAAATTGCGATCTGCTGTAGATGCAAAGGTGTAAGTTGCATCGGTGCTTACTTCGATGCCGTTCTCAGTCCAATTAACGAATTTGTATCCTTCGTTGGCTGTTGCTGTCACAGTTACGAATGCGTTATTCTCATATTCGCCACTGCCGACGACGGTTCCGCTCTCCATAGGGTTAACGGTGACAGTCACGATGTGTGTTTCATTGGTGCTCGTGCGTACGTAGCCGCACTCATTGCAGATGGTATCCGCATCATCTGCATAGCAGTGAGCGGTCTTTTTATCCGTATATTCCAATCCGCAGACAGAGCATTTTTTCCAATGATGTGTGGAATCGGTGTTTACCCACGCATTTTCGTCATGTATTGGCATTTCACCCATCAGGTCTTCCAAAGTGGTTTCCTCTTTCGTGTCGGTGAAATACGTATTGCATTCGGAACAGTGGTAGTGCGTTGCCATCTCGGCTTTCAGTTCAGTCGGAGTATGTATTTCAGACTGTGCAGGGATCAGCTCACCGTAAGCATGATCCGCGTACACCGCATAAAGCGTAGTATTCTGCGTAAATTCCACTACCTGCCCCTCGGTATACTGTGCCGTAGTTGCATACTTGTCGGTAGACCAACCAAGGAATTTGCATGCACCTTCCTTAGTAGGCGTTGTTGAAGGAATGGTAAATCTTGTTTTGGATTGGAAGATTAAATTTTCATAAAGTGGCTTTGCTTTAACGGTCCATGTTTGTGCCTGTGGTGCGTTACTGCCACCGTTGGCATCATAAGTTACCATTACGTCAGCGGCATATACGGCACAAAACGTCTTGGGTTCAGCATCGTTTGTTCCATCCATATACGTTGCATAAGGTGGCGTAGTCAACGGATCATAGCTGCCTTGGATGTGCAAGTCAGTCTGCCAACCTTGAGGGATCATCGTATAGCCGTCTGCATATACGTTGGTTAATAACGGCGCGTCGGAAACCTTTTCATCGTGATTTTTGACTTGCTTTTCAACACGAACAACGGCACGGGTGTTATCTGCAAGGTTATAATTGTATCGAATACAAACGATTGTGCCCCCCATTGCTCGAATATCCTTGCTCCACAAATAAAGCGCTTTATCGCCCGTTCCAGAATTAAGATTTTGAAATGAGCCAGATGTGTTTTTCGTGGTGCTATAACCATTACCATCTGAAGTCGTGTCGATGCGAACCCATAAATGAACGAGGGGATATCCGTCATTATAATTTTTATCCCTCGTAATGTAGGTATAGATGTAATCACCGCCTGCTCCTTTGTTCAGGTCAACTACGCCATCTCCTGTACCATTGGATTCTTTGCTTCCACCAACAAGATAAAAAGTGGCTCCATTGTGGGTCAAGCTGTTGGGAGGATTTTTTTCCGTAAGGAAAATGATACCCGTAATAGCACGGGAATAATCGCTACTTGTTTTATAGCCCATATAGACGTATCTACCGCCTGCATCTTCGTTCAAATCCTGCTCAATTACAGTATAGCCATTGTCGGTCAGATTTTCCCTAGCTGTATTTTCTAATGCGGCGTAAGCGATGCCTATATCGGTGATATAAAAATCTGGCACCGATACTGCAAGCACAGACTGTGAAAATACAGACAGCGCGGCAACCGATATGACCAGCACCAACAGTAGTACAACGAATTTTGCAATATTGTTCTTCATTTTGCAATTCTCCTTATTTTATGCATAATTGCTCGTATTTAAATATTATTTCTATCAGTTTCAAAGACAAAACTTTACACTACACTATATCACAGATATTTCATGATGTCAATGCTTTTTTAAAAAAGAACATTTCGGGTTAATTTTTAGTGAATTCCCAAAGTAAATTCCACTGTGGAATTTACTTTGGGAATTCACTCCCTGTGTCCGCACGCCCTGTGGGAAAACTTAAATCCGATTTGATATTGACATTATCAATAACTAATGATATAATACAAATTATAAAAATATCCATGCAATGATAAAATGTTATGGACCACATAAATAATATGTTTTGTTAGAAACTCGTGGGAAGATTTATGAAAGCTGGGAAAATATTGAAGTTGCTTTTAACTATTGCTGCATTTGTTGCGTATTTGTATTATGTAATTAATAAAAATGATTTTACGTTAATACAAATTCCAACCGCTTTATCGGTTTCATCACTGGTATATTTAGCGTGCTCATTGTATGGATTTGCAGTAAATGTATCAAAGAACTACATAATTGCAGCCATACTTTCAATAGTTGCAATCTTCTTGTTAATGGAACCCTTAGACAAGCTTGTTTATAATTCATCGTGGCTAACAAATGATATTGTGCTGATAGGTATAATGATAGTCACCGTTCCTTTCATCATTCGGGATATAAGAAGTCTTGTTACGAAAAACGAAAAGACAGTGGATAATTACGAAACACCTACAGAGACAGTTTCAGACGGTTCTAGGCAGTAAACAGGAATCCTACAGGAGAGAATCTTACAGAGAACCTTCATCTTTCTCCTTAAAAATATAATTTCACTAAATTAGTAGGTTGCGATTATGAAAAAGGACACTGGGAATAAATTAAAAATTTTTATATCAATTTTAATTTGCTTATCGATTGCTTTTTCGCTTTTTTCTTGTAGCTCAGATTATGATTATCTAGATGAAATCCTCGCAATAGAGCGCTTTATGAAATATCACGAAGACCCTAATTGTCTGATAATAAATACACTTAAAAAGTATGAAGTGTCGGAAAATGAGATTTTTTACTACGTGGAATGGCAAGATGAAAAAGAAGAAGATAAAGAAGTATAT
>JAZOCZ010000043.1:0-4170 GCA_045596755.1 Eubacteriales bacterium
TTCTTCCACACGATCGTTCACGAAGCAGGACATCTTGTGTTTGGCTTGATGACGGGATATAAATTCTGTTCCTTCCGTGTTGCCTCTTTTATGTGGCTGAAGGAAAAAGGAAAACTCAAATTGAAACGACTCACCTTAGCCGGAACGGGCGGTCAATGCATTATGACTCCCCCCGATATGAAGGACGGTAAAATACCGCTTGTGTTATATAATCTCGGTGGATCTTTTATCAACGTCATCATTGGTGCTCTGTTTTGGATTGGATATTTGATTTTCTCGGATATTCCGTTTCTTTCCCCGATCCTTCTTATGTTTGCGGTAGTAGGATTTATGACCGCAATGATGAACGGCATACCGATGCGCATGGGAACGGTTGACAACGATGGCTATAATGCCTTTGCTTTATCAAGAAACAAGGAAGGTGTGGAGGCATTTTGGGTTCAGCTTAAGGTTGCCGAGCAAAGTTCAAAGGGCGTTCGTCTTAAAGATATGCCTGCCGAATGGTTTGATGTACCGACAGACGAAGCAATGAAAAACAGTATGGTAGGTACCCGATGTGTGTTCGCTTGCAACAGACTTATGGATGAAGAAAAATTTGAAGAAGCTGATGCGCTTATGGCACACTTGCTTGAAATCGAAAGCGGCATTGTTGGGCTTCATCACGATCTTCTGATGTGTGATAGAATTTATGTGGAGCTGATCAGAGAAAACCGTAGCGAAGTCATTGAAAGTATGACGACCAAAGCTCAAAAGAAGTTTATGAAAGCGATGAAGCGGTTTCCGTCGGTTCTTCGTACGCAATATGTACTTGCCTTACTTTCGGAAAAAGATGCCGCAAAGGCTGAGACGATAAAGAGCGATTTTGAAAAAACAGTAAAATCCTACCCGTATCCTCACGAGATCGACTTTGAAAGAGAGTTGATGCGGATAGCAGAGCGAAAAATATTAACACAGAAGTAATATAAAATATAGTTGAGGAGAAAGACGTTATGGAAATGAACAAGTTAGACAAAAGCGTACTGAAATTATGGTACATTCGAGCGGTGCTTCTGACAGGGTCTGCATCTGGCAGGGGACGGTTCGAAACCACCGAAGAAGTACGAAGACAGCAGGGGACGGAATGACCCCGCTGAAAATGAACGGGACCTCTGACAGGGGACGCTGACAGGGGACCAGGGGACGCTGACAGGGGACGGTTCTCTGTCAGATTTCAACTCATAAAATTCACAAAAGAATAGCAAATTCAGGGGACGAACTGTTGTTTGAAAATATGTTCTAAATTGCTATAAACGCGAGTTTGATCCGTTTATAAATACACTTTCGGACAATTCAGTTTCAGACACAGAACCGTCCCCTGTCATTTATATGGCTGGATATCAAAACCCTAGTGTATATGGAGTTACCATTTTTGCTTCTAAAACCGGTAAAAAATTTAGGTTAGATTTGGATCCAGCTAATTCTATCCACTACCATCGCGGAAAAACAAAAGCTGAAAGAAAGAAACACAAAGGTAGTTGGATTGGTGGAATAATTATTGGGATTTACACTGGATTTAACGGAGAAGTTTATTAACGAACGTGGAGAATGATGGTGCTATTGAAGATTTCAAGATTAAGTAAGTTGAATAAAAAATATTGGATTTTTAGATATTCAAATTCGGATTTTGATGAAATCCTTAGCTTGATACTTAATAAGCTGGAGTATGATTATATCGAACTGTTAATATGGTCATTCCAGTTAAATTTGTTTAATGATATAGAATACACTTTGCTGAACAATAACAACCGATTTTTAACTATCAAACTCGACAAATTAAATAGTATTAAGATTTTAAATCCATATATTTACGAAGAAATAAGACTTTTTGAGATTAATATGTTTAACACAACTGAAAAATTATTTAAAATAACAAGTGATAATTATGGCGAATATACTTCAATAATAATGGATAAAACTATTGATAAAAAAAGACTTTCTCGATTATTAGATAAAATCTCGAGACAGTCTGACAGGGGACGGAGTCTGACAGGGGACGGTTCTCTGTCAGAAAATGAGGATTGAATAATAATCTGACAGAGGACGGAATGACCCCGCTGAAAAAGTGAGATTTTAAGCGGGTTTTCTGCTCCGTCCAATGTCAAATTTTCTAACACGTGATCTGACAGGGGACGGTTCTCTGTCAGATTTTCGGAGATTACAAAAAAACAGGTATGCATTTTCGCATGCCTGTTTTTTTGATAAAATTTTCCCGCCTTGATTCAAAGGCGGGAAAAACTTTTATTTATGCTTTTGCATTGATTGCATCTATCATTTCACGAACCGTATCAAGAGCGGCTTTTGCAGCGTCAGCAGGAGCAACGTCCTTTGACATGGATTTGTCACGAGTTACAAGCTCTACAGCACCACGTTCAAGAGAACGAGGGCTTACTATCATACGGAGAGGAACACCAATAAGGTCAGCATCGGAGAACATAATGCCTGCACTGACGTTTCTGTCGTCGTAGATAACTTCAACGCCAAGTTTTTTGAGTTCTTCATAAAGTTTGTCAGCAGTTTCCTTAACTTCGGGATTATCAACACGCAAAGCACAAAGATGAACTTGCCAAGGAGCTATTGTCATGGGCCAGATAGGACCGTATTTATCACGGCTCACCTGACAAACGGAAGCAACAAGTCTTCCAACGCCTATGCCGTAACAACCCATAATGGGGTATTTAAGCTCACCGTCTTTGTCAAGATACTGCATTCCCATGGATTCTGTGTACTTTGTACCAAGCTGGAATATGTTACCAACCTCGATACCACGGCTGATAGTTATTGAATGTTTACCGCAAACGGGGCAAATTCCGCCTTCCGTTGCTTTTGCAACGCTCACGTATTCAACATCACCTACGTCGCGAGCCATGTTCATGCCCTTGAAGTGATAATTCTCCTTGTTTGCACCTGCAACAAAGGAATTAAGCGTTTTAAGAGATTCATCGTAAACAACCGTAACGTTTTCGGGAAGTCCCAAAGGTCCGATAAATCCAGGGCAAACTCCCATTGTTTCATCAACAACGGCAGGATGAACTTCTGCGCCGATATAGTTTCTCAATTTCGTTTCGTTAACCTCAAGGTCACCTCTTACGAACACGATAACGAGAGAATCGTCAACGTTTCTCTGATAAAGAACGGCTTTGCATGAGTTAACCGCAGGAGCACCGAGGAACGAGCAAACTTCTTCTATTGTTTTCTGGTCAGGGGTGTAAACTTCTTCCAAGGCTTCAACGTTGCATGCTTCGTTTTCAACAACGCAATCGGCAGCTTCCATATTGGATCTGTATCCGCATTCGGGACAGATAACTATGGTATCTTCGCCAATTTCCGTAAGAAGCATAAATTCGTGAGAAATCGCTCCGCCCATCATACCCGAGTCAGACTTAACCGCAACAACTTCGGGAACACCGCAACGGGCAAAAATTCTTTCGTAAGCCTTGTATGCGATATCGTAATATCTTTCGAGATCTTCCATAGACGTATGGAAAGAATATGCATCCTTCATTGTAAATTCACGCGTTCTGATGAGACCGCCACGGGAACGGGGTTCGTCACGGAATTTTGTCTGAATCTGATATATCATAAAAGGATATTTGGTGTAGCTGGATGCCGCATCTCTTGCCATATGAACAGCAGCTTCTTCATGAGTCATACCAAGAACCATGTCAATTCCGTTTCTGTCCTTGAAACGCAAAAGTGCAGAACCAACGCTTTCGTATCTTCCCGATTCACTCCAAAGAGAAGCAGGCATAACAACGGGGAACATAACTTCCTGACCGTCTATGGCGTCCATTTCTTCTCTCATTATATTTTCAATTTTCTTTGTGATTCTTTTTGCAGGGGTGTAGAGAGAAAACACGCCCGTTCCAACGGATTTGATGTACCCGCCACGAACCATAAGAGCCTGGCTTTCAATTATACAATCCGAAGGAGCTTCCTTGAATCTCTCGCCCAACAATGCTGAAACTTTCATAATCTATATTCCTTTCAAAACTTTTATACCAACTTACCGAGAAATTATATCACATATTTTCTAAAAATGCAACATATTTATTTTTAATTTTTTCGTTTCTGCCAAAATCATCAAAAAACAACGCCCTCGCAGAAAAAATTCCAAGAGAGCGTTTGAAAATC